>JBAVTY010000674.1:0-3138 GCA_049696495.1 Candidatus Nitrosopolaris sp. | reverse complement strand
GGAAAACAATCTATCCGAGACAGGGTTTTTCTGCCAAAGGAGGAGGTTTTGAAAGAAATTTCATGGCTGGTGTATTGGAGCAGTCTTCAGAGGTTCTTACATACGCAAAGCTCGATAAAAGACATGCCTTGCTAATTTCATATAGAGACGAATACGGAATCCTTCGTGAATATGAGGTAGATTTTATAGTAAAGACAAATGACAAAATATATCTTCTTGAAACAAAAGCCGATAAAGATTTGAATGATCCTGCTGTGTTACTCAAAGCTAATGCCGCGCATAATTGGTGTATGAGTGCATCCAAAGTGTCATTGCCTGAAGGTATGTTTCAGCCGAAACGATGGGAATACCTTGTTTTATCAGAGGATTTATTCAAGGCAAATTCTGGACTGGGATTTGATTTGTTTGTTCCTTTATGCAGAGAACTACGTAATAGAATGATAGAGCGTTATGACGAGATAATGGCTAGAAGATAATTTTAATAAAATCGCGGTCTTGGAAAATTCTAAGGGATCAACCCTTCGTTCAGGTGGTGGTGTGAGATTTAAGCCTCGGAAACCCGTGCTGGACGCTGCAAGCGTTACAATTTTAGGCGTCTTTGAGCCCTGCAGCGGACATCAGAAATTTTACCTGATCGATATAGATGTCTTTAAGACCAAACAAGTTCAGATAATCCATTCGTTGAGGTAGAGTACAAAGACAGACAAAGTAACATTATTCTTACTACCGATTTGAGCCCCCGTGTGTTACATGTCTTAGTGAAACAGACTCCTACAAAAATCGAGTCCGATATTATATCCAGGGCAGTATTGTTTATTTCTGCCCTTGATTCAGCACGAGAAATTATATCGGTATTAGCAAACGTAAAATTAAGTGATATAATGAGAAAACCTATTGAAGCAAGAGACCTTGTTCAAATCATAAATAACGACTTATCTTCTGGTAACTACCTATCTGCATAACATGTCGCGTAATGTCGTTCGACTTTGAATTCGTTCCTTTGTGACCACTTTTAACGTTTGAATCCCTGGTCTTCTTTCTTAGGAAACAAATACAACAAACGGTACAATAATAAACGATAATTGTACTTCAGGAAGGATGGTATACGCTTTCTTAATGGCAATGGCGGTATCGACAGGCTATTAGAACATATATGTATAGCCAGACGCTTGCTTTAATATGTCATGTATTCTATTGTGCAAATTGTACGTAAAATATGTGAGGTTATAGAGAACAATTTGCCAGTAATAATATCATCTAGTCATAGCACTAAGATAGCGATATCGGTTTTCATACTTATACTGTTGTCAAATAAGCTATCTCCGCATAAACAATAACCCTCTGCTAGTGCCAATGATTGCTAGAAGGTGGATGCATCTAAGTTAACAGCGCCGGTATAAGATATAGGGCTGTGAATAATTACCTCTAGAAACATTTTACACGCTGGAGTGAGTGAGTGAGTGCAGCAAGAACAACTAATGCAATATGGTTCAAGCACTATAGCATATTCTATTCTAAGGAGCAAACGTATGAAGACTTCTGAAATTATTGTGGAAGCAAACAAAGTTCTTGTCCGTACGCCATTTCATAAGCCGGTCTCCGAAATACATGAAATTGTTAAGAAAAAGGCTAACTGGATATTAAAGAAGCAGTTAGAATACAAAAGACTTAATCCACAGATTACAAAGGCTACATTTCAGCACGGTTCAACCCTACCATATCTTGGAAAGAATTATCCACTTAAAATCATCAATAATCATGTAGGAAGCGAGAAGATCGAACTTGTGAAGGGAGAATTTTTGATATTTACGAATGGTTCTAAACATTCAAAGAAAAAAATTAAGCTGCTATATGAGAGATGGTTGAGTGATGCAACGCAATATTTCCTAGATAAAAAGATCAAAAAATATTCCAAAGAGTTGAGGGTGGAACCAAAGGGGATTATCCTCAAGAGGCTTAAGGATAGATGGGGAAGTGCAACGAAAGACGGTGTCATAAATCTTAGTCTAAACTTGCTGAAGGCTCCTACCGACATAATCGATTATATGATATTACATGAGCTCTGTCACCTTAAAATCAAGGAGCACTCCCATAGATTTTGGGATTTGGTACATAAATTCATGCCTAAGTACGAAGATAAAATTGATTGGCTGAAAGTAAATGGCAATAGCTTGATATCCACATGAAGTATCGGTAGCGGACGCTCCCTCGCGACGCCTGGAAAGTCTTAACGGCTTATTGCTGCGGCCAATAATCATTCATCGGTGTGTAAGAAATATCAACCGAATACCAGCTAGCATTGGACTGCGAGAATTTACTACTATTGTTTAGGGTTCCTTGAAATTCATCTATTCTCCTATTCAAGATTAGTATGTGGTTACTAGCTTTCGTCTTTTGATCCTCTAGCATTTCTATATCGTTTCTAAGATATTCTACTTTCAATTGCAAATGTTTCGATTGGTGACTGTTGGCAAGGTTCAGCACATTAATTATTTCCTGTTCTCCCATCCCTAGATCATTTAGTATTTTGTGTAATCTCAGAATTGATGAAAGGTAGTCTTTGATTTGGTCGTAGGTCTCGACTAATTCACGCATATTGTTCAGTTCCCAAAATTCTCTGTAAATTGCTCGTACCTGTTCAGCTGGAAGATCTAAGGATATTACTACTTCTACATGTCTTTTACCCTCTGAAAACAATTTGAAGGCCTGTGATTCTTTTGACTTCGGTTCTGTATCAACTTCTTGCTCTGGTACGTAAGTGATATATCCTTTTTCTCTTTCTGCTTCCGACTACAATCTCTTTATTATAGTACCTATATCACGAAAGGACATATGCATAAGTTTAGCAATATCCCTTATGGATTTATTCTCCTTGTAAAGTCGGATTACGTATTCCTCCTTCTCTTTTCTGCTCAAATCTAGTAGCCAAGCCAAGATTTACCCTACCGTTATAAGTGAAGTGTCCAAATTTATGTCGTTATTATTTATTACATTACCGAGATTTCGAATAGTTATAGCTTGGAATAAAGCCATATTCTAATTCTGTGAATCATTCTTCCAACCTCAGACTTGTAACAGGACAAAAGAACAGTTTGAAGTCCTTCATGAAGACCACACATAACAAAAAGCAATATCGTA
>JBAVTY010000673.1:0-3072 GCA_049696495.1 Candidatus Nitrosopolaris sp. | reverse complement strand
ATCATATACCGATAAACCATCAATCCACATACGTTTGAATACACCAGCGAACCTCCATTCCTGGAATCTATCATGTACTGTACTTGAAGTAAGACTTCTTGGAAGAGCATTCCACTGACAACCGGTACGTAAAACATAGAAAATAGCACTCATGGCCTTCCTCGATCACCAGATTAATAGAAAAGCAATGTATCATCAGGATTATTTCATATATCATCAAAAAAATCAATATTGCATCTTTTACATTTTCTTCTTTAGCTTTACCTACTAGTTTATTTTTTTTAGGAATCTCATAACCTGGTGAGCTTAAGACATCATAAGTTCAATAGTTTTTGCAAAAATCTTCCACGTATCCCAATTATATACGCATACCATTCATCCATAGTATGCCACGACTAACTTTCAAATTTATAAGTGATCATCGCCCTATAGTTAGTAGGGTAAAATAGTGAAAGAAGAAACAAGTGATACTCTACATCAGACTGTATTGTCTACTAATGAACAAAGACAATACTATCGTGATAAAATATTACAATTACGAAACTTTGACGAAGCATTTGAATTAGTCGAAAAGGCAGTCGATGCTAAATTTAGGATGCATAGAGCTGGATTAAGCTTGGTATTACAAGCTCTACCAACTAATCTTGGTGCTTGTCATGTTCTTGGTTCTAACATGCTCATCGTAAACAGAAGGATCCTAGATACAATCAAAACTCGTAAGTCTCTTGAAGAATATAATTCATATATGTTATGCCATGAATATCTGCATAGCTTTGGCATCATAGATGAATTGCAGGTTAGAAGAATGACCTATGATCTGTGTTTGTATTTACTAGGAGAAAACCATATATCATCTTTGATGGCCAAATATGGACCTTGGGCTATGTTTCAGGATTTAAATCTGTATCAAAAAAACAAGTTTGAAGAATCCTTCGAAGTTGTAAAGAATTTCGATAGAACTACTCAATCCTATATTTGTTGAAATTGTCAGGACACGAAACTTGATTAACAGTTTGCAGAGGGGTTTTAGATGTTGATGCCGGTACATATATTTTTAGCAGTAGCATAAGCCCACAATAAGAATGACAGATCTATCCAAAACAGGAATTAATGAATCAAATTAAGTGTATTCAGATCATGTCAATCTAATATAGATGAGATTAAATAAAATGAACATTATCGTAATTATATGAAGGCAGCCATTTTTGAAAAACCTGGTATAGAAAATTTAAAGATAAAGTATGATGTAGAACGACCTGAAATAACAGATCATGATGTGTTGATAAGAGTTAAGATGGCAGGTGTAAATCCATTTGATCATATTACAATAAGTGGTTCTCGGGAAGTTAAACCATTATCCCATATACCAGGAGCCGAAACGAGTGGAGAAATAGAAAAGATTGGAGAACATGTGTCGAGGTTAAAGGAGGGTGATAGAGTTATTGTTTACAATAGAGTTTTTGATGGAACATGTGATATGTGTCTAAATCAATGTGAAATGCTGTGCATGAAATCGGCCTGGTTACTAATGGCGGCTTTGCAGAATACATAGCTGTTCCGGAAAGAAATGCCTTTAGAATACCAAACGAAATGCAATGGGAGTTAGCGGCGAGTATACCTGTAACCACTTTAACATCATGCGTTAAAACAAGCTGCGTTAAAGATAGATGAGTTCTTGGTAATCTTTGGTGCTTCAGGAAATACAGGTACGATGGCTACACAGCTTGGAAACAAAATGGGAGCAAAGGTTATCGCAGTCTCTAGAGATAGTTGGATAAAAGATTTTGGAGCCGATTACATTATACCTGAATATGATAGAGTAGCAGAGAAAGTTAATGAATTAACTCAGGCAAAATGGCAGATGTTGTTTTAAATTCCCTAGGAGTACAAACATGGGAAAATAGCTTTGCATCTGTTGGTCTTAATGGGAGATGGGTGACATTTGGAGGTCTAACAGGTGCAGACGTGAAATTGAATATTCAATCGCTTTATTCTAAGCGAGTAAGATTAATAGGTTCTACTGGTGGCACTAGAAAGGAGATCACAGAACTCGTAGATATGTCTAAAGAATTAAGAACCAGAGTGTGGAAAAAGTTCACGCTTGATGAAGCTAAAGAAGCCTTTCTTCCCAATGTTCTTTTATAGTTCCTTTTATGAAGGTGTTTCTTATCCAATCTAACCAGCCATTCCAATCGTTATCCTTGAGAACTCTTCTTTGGTGCATCTTGAAAGCTTGCTGATATGCAAGAAGAATATCAAATGCGTATATTGTGTCCAAACGAACCTCTTTGTTAATTTGTACCTTTGCTAACTCTGGATGTTCAAATGCCATTATGTTTATCCTATGCATTTTTTCGTCCAAATCACGGAGAATCTTTGTTTCAGTATCTATTGCTAGATGTCGAATGTGTCTCTTATAGAAAAAGAAAGTCAATGCCAGTGTTCCTATTATACCAATTGTTTGTGCTATGCTTAGCACATCAGAAAATACTAATTCTGAAACCATAGACGTATCTATCGCGATTGACGCTAAAAAGGATGCAAGCATGGTCATAGTTTGCAGAGAAGACATCTGCTTTTCTGATTACCTCTTCCAAACTTCCTACTAATTTCCTGGGATTGCTATTAGCTGTTATTTCTCGCTTGTCCAAATTTTGAGAATTAGCGGCTATAAGGTCTTTCCTTCCATCGTATATTGCGCATTTACTGTCTGTTACTACAATATCTTTGCAGCCTGCTTCTTCTAGAAATTTGAAAATTCCGTAGCCGGCAGAGCCTGCTCGTGATATTACTACCTTTATATTTTCTAATTTTTTGCTTTGTTGCACAATGGTGTGGAAGATAAGTTTCTGTCATTTCTGTTGACACTATTTTTTTATTATCTAATCTATGAAGCCTTCTCCTGCTCCGTTTTTCCCTGGATTAGCGAGCAAGCCAGTTTACTATGTTGCGGGTCACGAGATCGGCCGCATCGTGCTGGACAACGTGACCGGCTTGACGAATGGTGAGGAAGGTCCAGTCGTTTTCCAGCCACTCCCACGTGTTATTCAAGCCGCCAGGTAGCAGAAATGG
>JBAVTY010000672.1:0-2532 GCA_049696495.1 Candidatus Nitrosopolaris sp. | reverse complement strand
AGAGTTTTTCTACGAGAGCGCAGCAGGTTGATAGCATCTATCTTCACTCCAGTACTCTGGCTATTTGTTATTGGTTCTGGTTTTGGTTCCTCAGTACATCTTTCAACTGGAGCAGACTATCAAAAGTTCATATTTCCTGGTATAATCAGCATGTCTGTAATATTTTCGTCTGTATTTTTCGGCTCATATATAATCTGGGACAGAAAGTTTGATTTTCTTAAAAGTGTCATGGTAGCTCCGGTGGGCAGAATTACTATTTTTGTCGGAAAAACATTGGGCGGTATGACTACTTCTCTAGTACAAGTAGCAATACTTTTAGTTATAGGCGTGGCTATAGGAATTCAATTCAGTGCACTTTCCCTAGCTCAGACTATTGCAATTACATTACTGCTATCATTTTGTTTAACGTCATTAGGTCTTGCTATGGGTAGCTATATTGAAAGCCTGGAAGGATTCCAGTTAATAGTAAGCTTTGTGGTGTTCCCTCTTTTCTTTTTGAGTGGTGCACTATTTCCATTAAGTAACCTTCCTGGATGGCTTTCTATTCTGACTAAAATAGACCCTGCCACATATGCAGTGGATGCTCTTAGAAATGCCATGTTGGGAATAGCTAGTTATTCGTTTGCGATAGATACGGGGGTCTTGGCTGCCTTTGCGATAAGTTTCGGAGTATTTGGTGGATATTCCTTTGGAAGAATGAAGGCCGTCTAATCAGTGAGGGTTATCGCGGTAGAAGCTCATCCAGAAAACTACAAAGCATTATGCAGAAATGTCGAATGTAATAATTTCAAAAATATCAAAACAGTCAGCAAAGCAGTTTCCGATACTAAAGGCGTTGTAACGATGTATAAACAAAGTGATACCCCGCGCTCTAGATCGGGTCAATATACGTCACTTTTGAATGCCCTTGTAACTTCAAACAGAACGCCTTGCGAAGTTAAATGCGATACCTTAGATGATATTATAGGCAACGAAGGAGCCGATCTCATGAAGTTAGACATAGAAGGTGCAGAAGTTTTGGCATTGAAAGGAGCAACAAGCAGTTTAAAGCGATTACGAAAAATAATAGTAGAAGTACATGGTGACAATTTTGAGAAGGTGAGACACATTCTGGAAATGCATGAATTCAAATTGGAATTTATGACAAGCACTAAAAGTGAGGGTATGTCGTATATTATCGGGTCAAAGACGTAGCCTACCCCACCTACAGTACCTAACCATGAACCTAGTTGTCATATGCTCCGTTTGCAATTACTCTTTTCAGAGTATTGTTTTCTGAAGCATCGTCTATTAGTTTCGTTAACCTATTACCATCATATACCTCTTCACTTGTGACATCAAGTGAAACAATTTTCTTTTTCTTGATATCGACAGTTACATGTATCTTGATACCTTTTCTCACATTACATTTATGAGGTAGCCACTCTCTTCTGTTTGTTGCCTTTATTCCAGTACTATATAATACTATGATAATATCATTCCATATTCTTTCATTAATTTTGATATTCAATTGACTAAATGCTAATGATTTTAGATGGTAACAGGTGACCTAAATTATGATACTTAACTTAGCGCAGAAGTTGACGGATACGTCGACGCACAATCAAAATACCCAAGTAACATGCAGATTCTATGGCAATTAAGATCCAAATGAGCATACGGTTGTCTATCCCGAATACAAATACGATAATAACGAAGAGAAAAAGATTTGCAACCCCAATAGTAGCAAGGGTTTTCCATAGATATTCCCATCCCCGTAAATCCATTACACATGCTACCCTAGAAAAACAATAAAAGTTATGCATAGTTCTTAGAGACGCGAGCGATTTTACATTCTTTGAATAACCTGATCAAGGGAAATCAATAACTATTCATGTATCTCAAGGATATAATACGCTTTTGAACTGTGTCACAGTTGGAAAAATTCTTGTGTTATGTTAACTGAGTGTCCGATCAGAAACATCAAAATGAAACAAAAACAAGAAGGTGCGTGTGCAGTACCAGATTGCAAAGGCATACCTAGCTTTGGTCCTATCCTTATGCCTAATGATTTGACATTCAAGGAGGCATATTTGTGTGTTGGACATAAAGAGCTTTTAGTACGTGAAGTTATTGAAAGAGTAATAGCAAAGAATGTACCATTTGAAATGCTGAATAATTAATCCCCGTCCTCAATCATGTCCTGTTATGATTAGATTATTTTTAGTATTTTTGGACCGTCTTCGTTACAACTAATACCTTCGCGATTTCTGGCGAAACCTAATAACTGGTTGTATGATGCCTAGTTGCTTTGATAAAGATGTACTTTCTACTACGATGGATATTATAATATCATCCGTACTGTGGCAACCTCATTTTCTCCTCAGGTTTCATTTCTCTCTGTATCCTTATCTTCTTGACTGCTTCTTGAAAGTGCTGCATTGAAACAAGTGCTTCCGAAGCATGTTTTGCTGCTTCTTCAGGCGTAGAGTACTTTGCAAGGTATTCATGCAGTACCAAAGAGACTGCAGTATTAGCAACTGCTGAAACATC
>JBAVTY010000671.1:0-2615 GCA_049696495.1 Candidatus Nitrosopolaris sp. | reverse complement strand
GAAGCCAGTAAAGGCAGCGAAAAAGAAGTAGAACAATTGGCATGGAGTAAGGCCAACCTGCTCCAACGCCGTTTTACTTAGTTGTCTTTGATCGAAATATACACATGCTCGATAGAAGGATGGATGGTTGGATCTTAAACCGATATCAAATATTTACCAATCAAGCGCGACACAACTAGTTATTTATACACGCACAGACAGTATATTGTCATGACAGTCCAAGCGTATGCTGCTCACGAGCAGGTGGAAAATTAGAACCATTTGAATATGAATTAGGTCCCTTGAAACCTGATGAAGTAGAGATCGATGTCGAGTATTGTGGTATTTGTCACAGTGATTTGAGTATGCTTAAAAACGAATGGGGACTTACACGGTACCCGTTTGTACCGGGACATGAAGTTGTCGGCAGAGTGTCTGCGATTGGAAATATGGTAAACCATCTAAATGTCGGACAATATGTAGGATTAGGTTGGCGAGCTCGCTCTTGCCTAGTATGTGACCAGTGTTTGAGTGGTCATCATAACCGTTGCTTAAAGGGAGAAGATGTGATTGTTCACAGACATGGTGTCTATGCAGATAAGGTACGCTGCCAAGCGTTATGGGCTTTTCCCTTACCTAAGAATATAAACACTAAGACGGCTGGTCCTCAGCTATTTTGTAAGTAGAGGTAGAGGAGCGCAGATATATCATAATTGAGGAGAATTGGAGTATGATGAATTCCGTAGATTGGCATGAGATAACAAAAGCTAAAAAGATGGTCAGAGCTAGTGATGCAAGTTTGTGCGGCAACGCAATTGCAGAATACCGTGATAATATAGTCATATTAGAACATGGTGCAAACTTTCGCAAGTATATAATCCCAAAATCTAAAGTCGAACGATATGATGGAAGGGATATTTATCTGAATATACCTCGTAGCATGCTATCAACATTTGACTTCTGAACAATCATTGTTATAAGATGAATTAATACCCAAACAATCGTAACTACTGTAAACTGTGTTGTTGATGGGTACTCTTCACTTTAAGAAGTTGTAGTAACTTTCATCTCAACCATGGTCTTGTCAGCTCAAAAGATCTGATTGTCTTGATTGGTTATTCGTAGCCTTTTAGATTCTCTTTGTGATGATGGTCCTAAGATAGCAAAATTTGAAGTGGTGAAAATAATGATGTATTATAGTCTCTTTGATGTGATGAAACCAATTATATAACATGAGAACACATCTTGATTAATGAATAGTCCTTATAGTAAAAACGAACTGGATATTCAATGTTGTCTACAAAGTGTAAGGCACAAACTGATAGCCAAGAGTATCACGCTACAGAACATAAAGCAACAACAGACCACGATAAATTTTGTGAACCAGCTCGATCTACCGGCAGGATTGAGACAGCTGATAATCAATCATGGCTTTACATTAGATCTACTTCTAAACAAGCAACCGACCGATTTAGCAAAGATTCTCGGCATCGATGAGGGTATAGCTAAAATAATAACTGACACTACCAAAATGCATATGAAAGCTCTTCCCACCCAGTCCTCTATTTTCAAGTGAAAGATTACGGTCGAACCTCCTGCAATGTAGAAAGGAAATAGCGTTCACCTCCTGACAGAAGTGTATTATAGTTACAAGCTGATGAATTTGTTGTATAGCATCACTTTTAGTCCTGCTTATACTTTCTGTGCACAAAATTTTTTTGATAATAAGTCTTCTCCTAAAACACGTTTGATTGAAGAAAATATTATTTCAGCAGTCCACCTTTTTCCTGCATCTTTGAGCTGATTCCATCCTTGAATCGAATCTTTTATTCTAGACGTTTACAATCGTTTAGCGTTCTTCACGCCAGACGGCAAGGAGGTCTGGGTGACGGTCCGAGGCGAAAACTGCATCTCCGTTCTTGATGGTGCCACGTATCATGAGAAGACCCGCATCATCGTGCCGACCAACCCGGGCATGCAGATTTTTTCACCTGATGGGAAGTATGCGTAACCAACATTATCCTCAAACAGACTATCATGTTCTGTCTGCAGCATAAGCAAGCATATTCTGACAGAATTTTTTTGATTATCGACTATAACTAATGGTCCGTTTATCTATAGTATTCTGATAACTCTTCGTTATGTGTAGTTTATAACCAAATATCGCACAATTGAGTTGCCATTCCTCCGTAGACATATTATCTCTACTATTTTGGGAAGAAAAGGCCTGTGCTATTCTGGTCGACCACAAAAGTAGGATATCTCACCTCAATTAAATCCCCTTATACAATATAGTGGTTAAAATATGGAGACGCGGCCTCGACGCAGGAATATTACAGCATAGCACGACAATCCAAATTCCAAATGAAAGTGTTATATTATGATGGTTGGACTCGAGTGTATCATGAAGAAGTCTCCGTCAATGTGTAGCACCGACTAATTTTTCTTTGATATTTATTGTACTTTATTTAAGGCAAGTCTGTGTGCTCGTTCGTTTTTGACCTCGAAACTTCTAGATTAATTATTCACCAACTTCCTAAAGGAACCATGTTTAGCTGTAACAATCCCCGTTTCTACTAGTGGTCTTTCTCCTAATGCTTTTTCTATTGCCTTATTGCTTAATTGTATGGCTTGTT
>JBAVTY010000670.1:0-2245 GCA_049696495.1 Candidatus Nitrosopolaris sp. | reverse complement strand
AAAGCCATTGATAATAGTACGTTCAGAAATCAATCAGATATTGGACAAGCAGTACAGGAATGGACTGAGAATTACAATGCTACTCATGGGAGAAGGATAAGTGACATCTTACAGATAGGAGTAATGCTATCGCTTACATAACTGTTAAGGTATCGGTGTTTGGAATTCTTTTCAACCCAATTAATCCTGAATCTGCACAGTTTCAGATTAATGTAACGTAAATTGATGACAAATAACATGATGACCAGAAATAAGAAATACACCACGATGGCCGTCATAACCTTTCTGCGACCAATTTTATTGGCAAGGTACGTAATCCCACCAGCTATAGTGACAATTTTATCAATGGTATTGTTTTCTAATCTAGTTTTAGATGCCCATACGTTTTCTGAAAATGAAAATGCCCTATTTCTGACCTTGATAGATAAAATAAAGGCTGAAACTCAGCTTGTTGAACTTGATTTCTTGAATAACATACAACAGGCTCATCAACATGCGGAAAGCGCTGTTGCGCTACTTACTCAGAATGATCCAATGGTGAACATTACATGGGCTAGTGAGATATCAGAGAGAAATCCGAGAGTAGTTGCTGACTTACTCCATTCTCTAAGCGATTTGAAAACAACTATTGCTGCAAATGTATACCCGACTCTCTAAGTCAGTTTATTCCATTGACAGTCAGTGTCCAGTCTGGATTTAAAACAGCACTTACTACAATCAAACACGATTGAATTTAAAACTTCTATGAGATGGGATTACGCTCCACAGATACCTCTTTCTCTATTCAAGGATCGGAGTTTTATGATAGGCACGTTAATTATGCTTGTGTTCTACATTGGTAATTTTGTGTTCGTATTTTGTATTGACATTCTATTTACAAAATGGATTAGGATTTTCTCCACTTGCATCCGGTCTGATTTATCTTCCAATGAGAATTGGATTCCTCATTTCTTCATTACTTACGCCGAAGTTAGTTCCAAAACTGGAAACTGGTATTTTAAAGATTGGTACCATTATAATGCTAATTGGTTATGGTCTTTTGGTTATAACCGCACATCAAGAAATTAATATTGGATTACAATGGTCGCAACTGTTACCGTATATGTTCATAGGCTTGGGCTTTGCATATGCTTATTAGTATCGCGTCACTGTTACCGTATATGTTCATAGGCTTGGGCTTTGCATATGCTTATTAGTATCGCGTACCCACTAATAGAAAGAAATGTTAACAGTATCATGTAGAGATGTAGGAAAGGATTGTGACTATGTATGCAAAGGTGAAACTGAAGAAGAACTTATGAAAAATGCAGAACAACATGCGGTTCAAGATCATCATTATAAATTAGAGGAAATAATGACTCCAGAACTACAACAGAAAATAAAGTCGCACATTAAAAGGTCCTAAAAGGACCCTTCAACTTTATTGTGTTTCTTTAGATCATCCTGAAGTATTTGTGTCTTTCACATATCACAGTACGAAGGTACAAGGTGCGGAGTGACAGAGTAGATTATCATTTAACGCAACGGACAAGTCTTATTGCCATTATCATCGCCGCTGCCAGTATGTAATAGAATGTTTGATGTCTATATTTCTAATGATTATAACTTAATCTGGCTTCACCAACAAACAGGGTGTTCCATGTTTAATTGTAGGAGGATGTAACCTATCATTTCCATCATCTCAACTTCTCCAAATGCGAGCGGTGTAATTTATGGGAAATATGATACTGCAAAGCTATTAGTATCCAGGCCAAAGTTGAGGTGATTTGGAATATGAACACCTTGGGATAAAGCCAGACTGAGATTGTCACAAACGCTAAATTCGCTAGGGTGGCAATTGTGATGAAGTAGTTCAATCTTGCTAGTTTTGCGGTCATCTCAGCCACAATTGATTGTTGTGCAATTTATTAAATAATTCTCCCAAACGCGTATGGGATTTAGAAATGAATTAGGAACATTGCCTTCGCGTTCTGTTTCTGATGTCATAAATGCCTCATACAAATATTCGCAACATATCTTATAATGATGATAGTACAGTTGAAATTATTAACCGAGCTTCCCTTTCTTTAGCATCCTACCGAGTTTCGTCTTCGGTAGAAAAGGAGGCTCTTCTGGCAGGGGTTGTTGCCTAATTCGATATCACATATTGTGTGATCTTTAGTCCGAGTTTGTTTGCACATTGCAATCTGTTAAGCACTTCTATGTTCCAGCCTATTGATTTAATTAATCCAAATCTTTTCTGATT
>JBAVTY010000669.1:0-2626 GCA_049696495.1 Candidatus Nitrosopolaris sp. | reverse complement strand
GCGCAGTAATAAGTAGTATGTTTAATACAAGCCGAGTTAAATGGACTGTGATTTTGGAAATCTGTTGCTGCTTGCTGTTCTCCATGTGAGAATCCACTGCTATATCGACCTGCTGGAGTTAACGCATTTACATTTTGTTTCTGTAATACTATGGCAGTTGTTAGTAGTAGCATACTGGAAATTAGCACGCCTAAAATTACGTGCGTCACATATGCTTTGTCGTTCTTAGTTGGAGCCGTTCCTAAATACCTACATTTTAATTGTTATGGTTCCGTCGCTATTCGTCTTACAGCCATCGAACATTTTTATATCTCTTTGCCATTATACTTTATACTAGTATGTAAGGATTCCAAAAAAAAGTGATGTCTAGCTTCCTGAATCAATCGAGATCTAATGTTAATATCGTTTTTGCTATGTCTTCGCTGGAAGCGACTAAGGAATGAGATGCTAAAACTGTGAAGGCCTTAGATCACATTCTCAAAAAATGGAAAACGTTCCCAATAAAACTAATTCATAGGGATATATTTACTACTGATGAAGCATCTATCTTTATCTTGCTTTTGGCAACGCCTATAGCTACGTCTCGATCACAAAGGCAAACGGCTACAAGGATACCAAACTTGCCTATAGCGCACAAGGAAGTGTGGTTACATTTTACATACTGCAGAATGAGGGGAGTACCGTCTAAGTATGTGTTTCATACTACCTTTTCGGGGCTGACAACTGCCAATATTACAGCGTAACCGGATCTGACATGACAGTGTCTCAGGATGGCCCTTCTTCTTGATCCCCGAATGACGAAGGCGAAATCTGGTTTATGAAAAGACAACAGAGAGTCAAATTGTCTAGTTATCCAGAAACATGCTGGTTGCTTTCTTGGCCAAAGACAGAGATGTCACCAATCTTTCCGCCGTGCGCCTCTACGAATTTCTCGCTTTGAACAAACATTCCTCCAGAACAGCAGCAAGGGTCAAAGATTCTCACTTTATATGATTCCAGCATCTCGACTAGGGGCCTGACTATGCTTCTGGGAGTATAGAACTGTCCACCTTTCTTGCCTTCTGCATCTGCAAACTGGCCTAGAAAATATTCATAGACTCTTCCAAGAATATCCTTGCTTTTCTATCCCCTAGACCGATTGTCCCAATTAAATCGATAAGCTCGCCTAATCTTTGCTTATTCAGTTCGGGTATTGAATAATTTTTCAGGAGAACCCCTTTGAGGGAATGGTTGTCTCTTTCAATGATGTCCATTGCTTCATCAATTAGTTTTCCAATTTCAGGCTTCTTTGCGTTCTTTGTCAGGTAATCCCATCTTGGTTCTTTAGGAACCCAGAAAATCCTTCTGGCAATGTATTCGTCAACATCCTCGGGGTCCGAGGTTGGATCTTTCTTTAGCTCTTCATAAACTTCGCCAAATGCATCGGAAATATACTTGAGGAATATGAGACCCAGAACAACATGTTTGTATTCGGAGGCATCCATGTTGCTACGCAGTTTGTCAGCAGCTGCCCAAAGCTTTTCCTCAAAGCCTAGCTCACCATTACCATTAGATTTTTTAGTATTATTCATTTATCAGACACCTGTGCAAAATGACACTACGTAGAAGTATGTTCAATAGTTATTATCCTTTTTTTTGATAAAAAGCAAGTTAATATCTCCACAATTAAGCTACATGCTAGAGTCGATAGTAAGTGCACGAATAATTCTTTGATTTCGAAAGCACGTAGTAGGGTTTTGAAATTGATGATATACTATTAGATGTTAACGACTGACAATTTTAAGGCACGATATCATCAACAAAGCTTTTGATTTACCATGTAGGAGGCGACGGCAACGAAACCCTAAATTTGGTTTTGTCGCATCATGTTAGCTTTTAAACGTAGTTTCATTTTCTGAAATTCACGTAGTAGTGGCAGCTCTTGACAAGTTAGGTTCTGGCTTATAGACACACACTAAGAACTGTAAATTAATCAAGTATCGAATCCTCGTTGTTGACTGCATGAAAGAACACTGGAACATTCTGTGTGTTTGTAGCCTTGAAACTTGTCATAAGCCAGTCACCATTCTGAAACATAAGTGTTCTATCCATAAATGCATCGTCAATAGCAAAAGTGTCTGAAATCAATTGTCTATCGTAGGGCCTGGGCATAGTACTTACAAAATAACTATGAAGCTGTTGAAGTGCATTGGTGTTAAGATGTGCAATCCTTTGTGTGCTTATCCATCCATTCAAATTGTACTTTCTCCCATGTCTCAAGAGTCGTTCGACGGCCCGGCTTGAATTATCTGTCCCATCTTCTTTTCTCTTATCTGCTGGAATAAACTCTTGAGCCTCATCAAAAACAAATACTATTCTGGGAATTAAAGTGAAACTACTCTTTCTTTTTCTAAAGACACGGTCTATTATTTCTGCACAAAAATATCTAGCAACATCAGCCTCAGGAAGATTAATAACAAATACTTTCGGAGAGTCAGCACTTTCATTTAATATTTCGTTTACAAGTTTTGTTGTGTCATAGGTATCATCATCGATCATCTCCGGAGAAATATCATCCAACGCTAATTGTAGATTATTGAAAATAGAGAGAATAGCTGCATCCGCCCTTAACTTCGCCTGAGAAAGG
>JBAVTY010000668.1:0-23834 GCA_049696495.1 Candidatus Nitrosopolaris sp. | reverse complement strand
GTCTTCTAAATTAAGTTCAGGCAACAATCTTCTCAAACATTTCATGGCTGCTTCCTTGCACAAGTATTCAAGATCTGCACCTACAAATCCATGGGTTACTGCTGCAACTTTATCCTGATCTACATCTGTATCAAGAGGCATATTACGGGTGTGAATCTGTAGTATCTCCAATCTGCCTCGTTTATCAGGAACCTTAATCTCAATTTCTCTGTCAAATCTACCAGGACGTCTTAATGCCGGATCGATTGCATTGGGTCTGTTAGTAGCTGCAATTACAATGACTTTACCTCTTGCCTCAAGGCCGTCCATCAATGAGAGTAACTGCGAGACTACTCTTCTTTCGACTTCACCAGTTACTTCTTCTCTCTTTGGAGCGATAGAGTCAATTTCGTCTATGAATATTATAGAGGGCGACTTTTCCTTTGCTTCCTTGAAGATTTCTCTGAGACGTGCTTCAGATTCGCCATAGAATTTACTCATTATTTCAGGTCCGGAGATACTAATAAAGTGAGCATTGCTTTCATTCGCCACTGCCTTTGCCAAAAGAGTCTTGCCAGTTCCAGGAGGGCCATACAATAGTACACCTTTTGGAGCTTCGATACCGAGTTTTTCAAAGATTTCTGGATGTCTTAGCGGGAGTTCAATCATCTCTCTAACTTTTTGGATTTCTTCCTTTAGGCCTCCAATGTCTTCATATGTAACCTGTGGAACCCCACGTAATGTTTCACCCTTCTCTGCGATATGAAATATTGTCTTTTGCGTAACGAGAACCGCATCAGCAGCCGGTGTCACACCAATAACTTGGAAGGTAAGTCTGCCACCAAAGTAAGGAACCATAACATTATCTCCTTTGATAAGAGGTACACTTTCAAGAGCATCAGCAAGATAGCGCTCATCAATAGGAGGTATAGCCTCTAAAGGAGCAACTATAACTTTCTCAGCTGGAACTGCCTTGATTTTCCTTACTACTACTGTATCTCCGATAGCTACACCAGCATTATTCCTTACTAGACCATCAATTCGAATTATTCCCTTTCCTTCATCTGAAGGGTAAAGTGGTAAACATTTGGCGACCGTTCTACGTTTGCCCCTGATTTCAACAACATCACCGGTAGATGCGTTTAAAGAATCCATAGAATCATAATCAATACGAGCTACTCCACGACCCACATCCCTAGTATAGGCTTCCAGCACCTTCAGAGATAGAGTATTCTGGCTCACAATGACACCTAGGACTTACTCATCTTTATACCTTATTGCGTTTCGCGCTAATTATTTATTCGATAAAAACACGCATAATAACTATCAGCAGTGATATATGTATCATGTTCCTTGATTTTAGCACAATCTTAAAATCACCTAATTTCGTGTTTACTTCGATCAGCTTTGGGAAAGAGACCATTAGTTCGCAGAAGAGGGCGCGGCGGAAAGCAATTCAGAGCAATTACAGTCGGGAAGATATCTCCGGCCAAATATCCTAATTTTAAATTAGATGAACATCACTCTGGCTTTGTTGTTGATATTGTACACGAACGTGGAAGGGATGCTCCACTCACGAAAATCCGTTTTGACAATGGTACGTATTCATATGTACCAGCTCCAGAAGGTATTGCTGTCGGAGAGAAGATTGAATTAGGTATTGGGGCAACAGCAACTGCAAGAAATATCTTACCATTAGACGCCATTCCGGATGGAACGTTAGTTTGCAATATTGAGAAGAACGCTGGTGACGGCGGCAAATTAATCAAGGCTGCAGGTTCTTCTGCTCTTGTTTTTGCTCATGGCGCTGAAGGTGTAACGATAAAGTTCCCATCTGGCAAGTTTCTCACAGTTAATCCAAAATGTAGAGCGATGATTGGGATGATTGCGGGCGCAGGTAGAAAGGAAAAACCATTCCTAAAGGCAGGAAACAGAGCTAAATATATGCAGGCCCATGGGAGATTATATCCAACTGTTAGGGGTATAGCACAAGCTGCAGTCTATCATCCACACGGTGGGGGAAGACATCAACATATAGGGCGTCAGTCATCTGTTGGCAGAACCACTCCTCCAGGACGCAAGGTTGGGAATATTTCTCCGAGAAAGACTGGTCGGGGAAGATTGAAGGAACGCAAATAAAATAGCAGCGATGAAACATTGGCCAGATTTATTAAATCATCTCTTTGTTTTGCTATTCGTACAGATTCTTTGGTGGTGGTCGTGGATATAGCCCGTTCACTATAGACGATGTTAAAATGGTCTTGTCATTTCTCAAAGGACATGTGCTGATTGTAGAAGAATCATATCATCGGATTGCAAATACTGGACAATGTGCATGGTGAATCACGTTGTTGGCAACACTTCCTAGAAAGAATTCTTCCACTGCTGTCATACCTTTAGTACCAATCACGATAACATTGAAGTTATTTTCTCTTGCATAGTTAATTATTGATTTTGCAATTGAATCAGACCCTTCTACAACTTCTTTTTTAATTCTGACTCCTTCTTTATCTATCAAAGGATCTATAGCATTCAGTACTAGTGTTTCCGCCTCTCGTTTTGCTTCCTCTTCTCTCTCCTTCTCCTTTTCTTTAATTCTACCACCAGGGACACCGCGGCCTGGATCAATAACATGTATGGCGGTTAATTCTGCTCCCCACGCTTTTGTTAGGGCTATTGCGTATGCAATGATTTTTTCTCTATATTCAGATTTATCGATTGGAATCAATATCTTTTTTATTGCTATTGGCTGTCTATCAACATTTTTATCCATTATTGATACTCAAATGTTCTGGTACGTGCTGTTGTTTATAAATTTGTGGTAAATAGTGCGCGGGTATAGTACGCTACAACTCACTTATCAGTCAAGTCCTACACGATATTCATTCGGGTCTCCTCAATTATAATGAAATTGCCGGGAAATACAAAAAACTCCTATTGGAAATTTCTGGTAACATCTTCAGCTCGTACTTCTGTGTGATCAGAAGGAAAAAAATTTGAAAGAATTCGCTAACTTCAAATATTATTCTCACTATTTTTTAACAAGTATGTGAAGAAAAAATCTTGGTAAGATGGGATGTTCGATATTTTCAACTTGATGCAAGCAGTTTTCTAGCATGTTATTGTACAAAAAACAGGACAGAAAGGGTTTTATCGCTTTTGATCGTCTAGCTATGTATCAAGTAGTATTACAAGCGTTACTGTTCATCTGAGGTTGCCAATTTAGGCCGGTAGCGTTGCTTGCCTATAATATAGTTCGTTTGTAGACGTAGCACATCATCTACTTGGAAACAAAAGGTTAATATTGTCTTGGTACGCGGATTAATAATACAACTACAGGCTTGGACATTGGGGCATATTTTTGCGATAGCTGTAATGAATGTCTTAAAAAACTTAACAGCAAGATGTATTTGGGTATCTCTGTTTAGGCCAATCTCATTTCACCGGTGCTATTGTCGTATTCTTTCGTATGACCGACTTGAATAAGATACTATCTACTATTGGTAACAGAGCATATGGTGTCTCACAATTTGGCAGGAGTCATCGCTCAAAGGATTTATTTTGCCGCTTATGCTCAAAAAATAGGAGGATCTGGTTCAACTTTTTTTATGATGCTATCTCTGAGTGTTTCTCTGCTCATGCCACAGAAAAAGCACTACGTTTACAATTGAGGTTGGAATTCTTGGCTACAGATCGTGTCCGGGCAAATTCTGGCCGGCCCCACAACTAGGAACGAACGCAATAGACATCAAATTGTAATATCTGATGCCTGTGTACCCTATCTGCTGAGGACTGGCAGAATGTCAAGTGCAGCTAATCAGCGCCCCTTCCCTTGTTTAAGATACACCTCAACAGCTCTTCGAATGTACGTGCTTCTTGGAATATCTCCACGAACTTTATCGATTTTTTGTAATATTGATTTAGGGAGAGTAATTCCTACCTTTTCTGTTCTATCGACAGCAATTGTACCCTTCATACCAGTACTGTACATCGCACTACCTAGAATTAAACATATCGACGATTAGCAACCAACGAACTGTCACCTGGCACTGTTTCCTCTTATGTTATACGTTCATTGATAGCCAAGGGACCATTATCCAATAATATGTGCTAAAGTAATATCCACAGATTTACTATTCTCACAATAAAATGTAACGGTCCTTAAAGATATATGTCAATTAAATCTGAAAATTTCGCGCAGAACGACAGAATTCTAGTGCCTCACTCAGGTTCCGTGTGTATTTGCTTTAGTATTAATATGGGGGGTATTGTATCTATTCTCCTATCATTTTCATACAGCTTTCTCAATATTAGTAATCTCGAATTGCGAATCCGTATACCCACATATGTTCCATTCAGGGAAAAACCAACCTTACTATAACATAATGTGTGTGTGAACCTACAATACCCACCGAATAACCAACCTTACTATAATAATCGATGGTTTCTACAAAGCCAGGTGAATTCTCTATTATTATATATAAATTGAAAATTATAAGGCTATACAAGCTATTTTAATTGACTGAGGAAAAGGGGAATGCTTATAATAAGTCTCAGTGATGGGAAACTCTATATTGCCTTACTTTGATCTGAACATAGTCTGGCATGGAGATTCTACAAGATAGTAAACTCGCAAAATATCTCTTTGAAAAATATGCATCAAATCCGAAAAATTGGAATTTCCTTATCTCGACTATTCCACTAAGAGATGGATTCTTCGATGCGACAGTCTCAAATGTCGACGAGGTATGGCAGCTTAAAATTGATTCAATATACAAACCAGTACCTATAATTCTAGGAACAAAGGTTGATCTTGACGCTACAAAAATAGAAAGGAAGATCAGTAATGGTTCCCCGACGTTTGGATATAGAAAGCTTGAACCATCTATTATGATGAGTATTCTAAAAAAGTTAGCTCTAGACCAACAAATGAACGCGAACAAGGAATTAGGTATTAATAATTATATCAATTCCGTACTTGGCTCTCTGGAAACCGTCTCTCCAGTAACAGGAGAGAATTATGCTTACGGACCATTTGTGTTTACTGATAGAAATCCCGTGAACTCTGAATATCAAAAACAGGTCGCCGAAAAATTAGCTCTCAGGTTACGGGACAATTTGAGAAATAGGTATTCGAGCTATGGTTAGTGTTGGAATAGCCAGTATTTCACATATTTTGTGTATAGCACCTAAAAATCTATTTCGATAGAGTCTGTTCTGTTCTCATCCTTTCGATAGACGCTTCCTTTTCCTTAGTGTGACAGATTCCATTCACTAGATCTAGTATGTGATCTAAAGACTAGTCTGTATGTTCGGTAATTTAAAAAGCATTATTGGTAAGGGTGATACTTGGGAGATCTCCCTCATGAGCCCCTCATGAAGGGATAGTTCGGTCTATATCCAAACGATATCCTCAATCCAGCTATAGTTGCGTAGGTACAGTTACCTTCTACGGCTATCGTTGAGCGCGAATGAAAATCTTTTGAGACAATGACGTATGCTTTATACTTTTATTTCCGATGAATCCTAAACCCAACAATCAAAAATTATCGCCAAAATTTCGCATATGTTCATCAACATCTCTTTGCGGGTCCCTGGCTGGAGTATGTTCCCATTTGTGAGTTCTACGATCTACCTTTTTTTCATGTTCTTCTCTGACGAGATGGAGCCTATCTTTTTCATGAATGAATTCTTTGCCGCACTCATGACATTTTACAATGACATGATGGTGTGCATGTCTTGCGTGCTTTATCAGTTCTTCATGCCTCTCGAATTTTTCGCCACATTGAACCGTATTATGGTGTAAAAGGTTCAATGGTTACATTCCAAAACGTGCTAAATATAGACGTTGTCTAAGATTGATGAGACATGGGCGATAGAGCTATAATTGCTGAGGTACGTCTTTTGTCTATGGTCCTAGTTGAACATCTACTAATATAGTGACGTATCCTCTAAGGGACAAAACTGAGCGATTTCTTTTAAAGTAGTCGAGAGGATACCTATAGATTTGTCTATCTCTGTTTTTCAGTATTTAGAAACTATCTAAAACTAGTGGAACCAATAGACCTTATAAGATCGCGGAAAAGGGCTTCGCTTCCTAGAGCGGTATATCGCTATGGTGAGATATTCATTACAACTATTAATCGTACTTGTCTTAGTTGGGTCTTGCACGGTTTTGGCCGTCAATCATCTTGAAATCTATTTACAAGAAAAAATCAAATCAAGAACCAATTCTTGACAAGCAGGTTATCACATTACTAACAGAGGATTAATATAAAATCGAAATCTTTTATTCTAATAAGAAATATTGCTACGAACTCATGATTTTCTGTGGGGAGCATCTACATCTTCTTATCAAGTTGAAGGAGGAATTACTAATAATGATTGGAGTCATTTTACAACCTCGGAATTAATTAGAAGGAGAATTTCCTCGTTAACGAGACCAAATCTAATGTACAAAGATAGTACTAAAGTGTCCTTGCAGCCTGCTGGTGATGCTACAAAAGCTTGGGATCCTCAATTTTATATAAATGATTTTGATTTGGCCAAAAGCATGGGTATGAATTCTTTTAGAATTGGTATAGAGTGGGCGCGTATCGAACCGAATAAAGATCAATGGGACCAAGGAGCTATTGATCACTACAAGGAAATGATAAGCTGTATGAGTGAAAGAGGCTTAAAGCCCGTGATTACATTGAACCATTTAACACTCCCTTTGTGGATATCCACCCCTCCTGATAGATTTACAAAAAAGATAGCTCAGAAGTTTTTACCATCACTGCTAAGAGATTTACCACTGGCAGATCCCCCGCCTTCAGATCCATACTGGAAATCTTTTAGAGGATGGGAGAATTATGACACAGTTAAGGCATTCATTAAGTTTGTTACAAGAGTCGTACTAGAACTAAAAGATCAGGTTGACTATTGGGTGACTATATCTGAACCTGTGGCATCTGTTATCGGTTTAGGCTATATTGCAGGATTATGGCCGCCAGGTTTTTTGCTTGATGGATATAGAGCAAAAAAGGTATTGCATAATCTTATTGAAGCTCATATTGAAGCATACAATATAATCACTGCCCTTGATAATATTGATGCCGACGGAGATGGCATTTCTAAAATGGTAGGTTTTTCACATGCCATGGTAGCTGTCAGTCCCGCAGAACCAACTAAAATATTAGGCGCTACTTTAAGAGATAATATTCAAGCTGCCGCAAACTTTGACTATTTTGTAAATGATTACTTTATCAACGCTATTATTAATGGAGAGGATGACCTAAACTATCTAAACACCCTACAAAGGCATAACAAGGACAGTAAGGATTTTATCATACATGAGGAATGGAAAAATAAAAGTGACTTCATTGGCATCAACTATTATCGACGTGTATATGTTCGTTACAGCAATATTCTAGCGCTCTCATCAGCAAAGTTTGTTGGTGGACCATTTATAAATAATCTTCACACACAAACCCATCATCAATCTCATAGCATTTTAAACGATCTTGGTTGGGAAATTTATCCAGAAGGATTATACAAATTGATTATGAGGATAAAAAATCAATGGAAAAACACACCAGTTTTTATCACCGAAAATGGAGTTGCTGATAAATCTGATAGATACAGAGCTCCATTCATAGTAGCACACCTTCAACAAGTCAAACGAGCAATTGATAATGGTGCAAATGTAATCGGATATTTGCATTGGTCTTTTATGGATAATTATGAATGGCTTGACAGCTATAGACCGGAATCCAAGTTCGGATTATTTGGTATTGATCGCGACGTAGGAAAGGATGGTCAGCCAGACTTTAAGCGCCATAGAACCAGAGGTGCAGAAGCGTTGGAATTTATCATAAAACGATCATTATTCCCAAAGTGCGACTTGGCTCAAAGAGATTCCGTGATTATAACAGCTAAAGATAAATTTGGGACTTTTAGTGCTAATGGTTCCCATATAATTAATGATTAGGCTTTGCCCGTCCTAGTCAAGGTAGATTGAGACAGATGAACATCAATGTGCCTAGGCTGAAAACCAGAATAGAAATGTAGCGATCTTATTTCGGGGGAAGGCTAAACATGAATGTGCACCCCTTTCCGTCAGGGTTGTTTTCTGCCCAAATCGTGCCCTTATGAGCATCTATGATACTTTTCGAGATGAATAGGCCTAGTCCTGTGCCCTTATCTGATTTTGTGACAAATTTTGAAAACAACCTGGGTAATATTTCTGTGTCAATGCCCTGCCCTGTGTCCTTAACACTCACGATAATTTGATCGTCTCTCATAAAGGCGTCGATTGAAATAACCCCTTCCGAAGTGAATTTTATCGCGTTCCTTAGAAGATTTGAAATTACTTGGGTTATCCTCCCCTTATCAGCTTCCACTAGGATATTTCTCGGACTATAGACCATTCTGACGTTTCTCTCGAGACTTTCGTCATTTTCCATTTGTTCCCTCAGATCCTGTACGCAGGTCGATATGACATCGCTTAAATCGAATTGTTCTTTATTTAGTTTTAACGACTTACTTTCGATTCTCGTTACGTCTAGAATATCCGATGCAAGCCGGTCTAACCGTTTTGCATTGCGGATAATAGAGGAAATTGTTTCTTTGTCTATTTCAACTATTTCATTTCTGGTATCGAACTTATGTTCGATGTACTCAGCGTCTCCAAGAATTGGCATAATAGGAGTACGTAACTCATGGGCAGCGACGTTAATGAACTCATTTTGCATTCTATCATGAATCTTTAACTGTTCATTAGCGGAAGCAAGCAGTTTATTGGATTCGATCAACGATTCGTTCGCACGACGGAGTTCTAGAGTTCTAGCATCAACTGCAGCCTTCAACCTCTTATTCCATGAAAGAATAAGAAATGCTATGCCGAGTGCTATCGCCCCAAATGCCACGACAGCTAACGTGCTAAAGTTCTTTTGTTGATCTATCAGAAGTCCGACGTTACTGGCTAAGCTGTGTGGTGATCCGATATACAATGTCCATAACCGTTTTCCGTCAATCGTGATTGGCTGGTAGGATATTGTGCTGGTGTTACCTCGAACCGTTATATCTTCGGCACCGGCCTTACCTTCCAGCGAGCGTCCTAATATACCGTCATAAGAATTCTTTATGTCGACGGGAATTGAGGATTGGAATTCATCCCCCAAGTAGTTTTTGCCTATTAGAGCATGCTTTCTAGCGTACAAGAAAACTCCATTCTTATCCATTAATCCTACATTGCTTATTATTTCAGGCGATAGTTCACTTTGTAATGACTTGCCAATTGAGTTAACATTAACCGCTGCAACTATAACTCCTTTGAATGTCTTTGCTGGGATGGTGCCGCCTTTGCTAAAGCCGGCTTCTTGTACCATTATAGGGAAAGCGATGTACAACCTCGGAACGTTGTCGGCCGAATTCATCACGCTCGTATAATACGGGGAATGCGTTTCCTTTGGAACAATAAAATATTCCTGAGAGCTTAAATCAAGACGGTTCTTTGCAAACGCGGAACTATTTGAATTACTCCATGCGATCAGTAATCCGTGCTGATCTAGCAGGTAATATCCATCAGTAAGTACCCTGGTAGAGGCCTGTGCGTTATCGATCAGAACTTGAGCGAGTTTAGTCATGTTGTAGTGGATAGTGGGTGCGTCTGCAAGTGTTCTTAGATTATTAGTAATTGATTGTATATCATGTATCAATAATTCAGAAAGATCATGTGCTTCAATTCTTGCGTTGGATCTTATCTCTTGAGAAGCTATTTCAGCGATCTCCTTGGCTGTGATCGAAGAATACTGATAGGATAGAATGGACAAAGACGTTCCGATGGCAGCTATCACCAATAGTAGAACAATATTGTTTTTGGAAAATGCTACCATCTTTCACTGCCAATCATTACTTTGATTGCTCATATAAATACATCAACTAGCAGATGATCTGAGTAACTAGTGTGAAGCAAATTAGCGGAAGGAATTACAATTTTCGATAGATGACATGCAAAACGAATTTTCTCTGGCTTGAAGATCCTCTTAAGCATGATCGTTGAATGGCCTCGAGCGACCACACAAAGTGGAACTTCCATATGAAATAAGAATGAGTACACTTGTATCGCTAGCAGTAGCTGATACAAATTAATAGTAATATGTTCACAGTATTGAAATCAATAATTGTTATGATAATCAGGAATAGTGAAAAATATCTAACTGAAAGAATTAATCAGAATAATGAAAAAATAATCCTATAATAGTATTTAGCGCGGCTTTTATTTGAAGAAAGTATTACGATATGCAGGTCATGAAACACAGAAGTAGGTTAGAAATAATTGCCGAAATCCTAGAAACTGCAAATTCGAGTAAAGCTCTACAAGCAAAAATTATGCACAGGGTGTATTTGTCTTATCCACAGCTGAAAGAATACTTGGCGCTCCTGTTGGAAAATAATTTAATCGAATATATACAGACAGACAGAATTTACAGGACAACAACTAGAGGAATGCATTTCTTAGAAATTTATCAACAGCTAAATGATGTAGTTGTTATGACCGACAATATAATAGTAAGATGAGCAGGAAATAGTTTGAAATTAATCTGAAGCCGATCTTGATTTAGGCTTCACGCCAGATTGCCTTTGTTTTCGCCAACATCACAAAGCCGATTAAGTATACGACTTGCACTAACAGCCCAAGGGCAATCGACCATTCTTTTGGAGTCGGAAGCCCCATAGTATATTGTAACATCAGGGAAGCATGCGTTGTAGGCACGAGATATGCCAAATACTGCAGGTCTACGGGTAATCTTCCGATCGAATAAAAAACAGGCGGTAACACTGCTAATATGACATTTACAAATGATATGACTTGAGTCGCATTTCTCATATGTAACATATGCGAAGATAGAAAAAAGCCCATCGCAGACATCGATCCCCAAATCAAGAAAATAGTTGAGACCAGTAGCGGTACGCTGCTAATGGAAGTTCCAAAGAAAGCTGCTAGTCCTCCAAGTACAGTCAATGCAGGAAACCCGAACAAAAGTTGGGACAATGCTAGTCCTGTCATGTACGTCAAGGGAGAAACTGGTGAAGCGACAAAGACATCTTGGATTTTGTATTCAATCTTGTAAAAGGAGATGTCTTGTCCAAGCGCTAAACCGTACCCTACTAGTGCCATAACAAGGCTCCCAGTCACGGCAAACTGGACGTAATGTCCATTGCTAACTACGAATAAAACAAATAATAGGGAAAAGGGACTTATTGCAGAAAAGACCATTGATATTGGATTTCTCCGTAGCCATAGGATTCCAGTCAGATAAGCAATCAAAAATATTTGCTTAAGGACTAACAGCCTTCTAGGTTCTCTAACTCTAGTTGTTATCTTGGCAACCCTATCTTTCAAGGCCTTCATTATGCACACAATTTTGTGACCTGGAGCTGAGTTTGTGTTTTTTCTTCTGAAATGTGTCGCCGTTGCTGCACATTAATGCTTACCGTCAAATGTGATATCGGAAAAGATTATAGATTTTGACGTACCGTATTTTTTTACCACTATAAGATTCTAGGTCGCACATACTATTTTAAATTTGGGGAACAACTTCTCCTAGCCATTCACCTGTACCTCAGTAGAAAATCTAATCGCCAGCTCAAGACGGCTAACTGGTAAAAATACAAATGGAAAGTGTGATAATGTCCTTTAACAACACGAACATCGAGCTAACTGGATTCTGTGTATCGCTGAAATATCATTCACTATGGGCAGAGCATGGTAAACCTTAATGGAGAGTTTTAGAGAGTAAGGCTTTCATCACGTTGGGGTTTTTGAGTCACGAATAATAAATCAATCCCATCGCCGCTGGCAGAGTCTCTTTGAATAGATGATTTTATTGCCTTAATTGCTAGCTCTTTTGCACTTTGTTCTGAAATGTTGGCCCTATATTCGCTGTCGATAACACCAAGTGCCATTTCCGCTCCTGTTCCGACGGCAGCGTAATCATCTGGAAGCACCGATCCAAGAGGATCCAACGTATAGATTTCAGGTTTCTTGTCTATCCCTCCCACTATAACCTGCGTCAATAATGGGAAGAACCTCCTCTCGAACATTATCACAGACATCATCTTTGCAATAGAATTTGGAGCAACGTTGCGTCTAGTCTCGAGTTTTCTAATTTTGGCAAGAGCCTCCACTTGTCTTACCAAAATTTGCATATCTGCAATCATGCCTGCACATGCTGCTCCAACGTGATCACTTACCTGAAAAGTTTTCTTTGTATTCTTGTTTACCACGAAGTTACCATATGAAACGCGTTTTTCAGAAGCCAACACAACCCCGTTGTCGAAGGAGATTCCGACAGCGGTTGCGCCTGGCATAAATTGGAATGCCATTATGTTCTCGTATATATCCTATGTGGGGGAGATTTAGGCGTTTCTATTAATATGCCAGATCATGAATTGCGAATTACTATTTTTTATTTTCTTGTGAGAGCACGGTCATGAATCCTTATTGCTTCGGCAACGAGCCTGTTCTGAAGTTCAAGTGCATCCTTGCCCTCAGGATGTTTAGTTTCTGCCAATGCCTCTGCTACAATACTAATGATATGTCTTAAAAGGAACTCCTCACCACGTGTAGCTTCAGCCTTGTAAGTTGAGTTCGCCTTATTTACAAATACCACATTCTCATTCTTGAAGCTGTACCTCGAATCATATTCGTCTTCATATGGAATTACCTTATAGCCAACCTGCTTTAACGCAAACGTTCTTTTCAGTATCGGTTTCTTAATCTTTTTAGTTATTGTCGCATTGGTAGGTGTAGAGGTAGGTGTAGGGGTAGGGAGTGCAAACTTTTCTTGTTGTAAAAGATTTAAATTCCTATCGCTCTCCAAGAGTGAATCTAACTCAGGAGGTGGTTGTTGTATCTGGTGCTTCTGCGTCATATTCGTTGCCGAGTTAGAAGATGAATCAAATTTGGTGCTCGTACGTGACTGCGCCTCGTTAGATACGATGGAAGCTGCATTCTCGTTCCGGGAAATATTTGTAAACGCCGCAGATGCTTGATCCACATCTTTCGTGTCCTTTTGATGAACATCAATTATCTCATATCCCTCTACCTCTTGTTGGGTTTCCAGATTTTCAATAATGGCTTGTCCAAGCACTTTATCGATCTCCCTATAAATTTTCGATTCATCTCGTGTAATCAGAACGTCCTCATACTCTGTCAAACTAGGCAACACTGTTTCTGTGATGAATGTTCTCATCGCATGGTTGAACTTCGCATATTCTTCATCCTCGATTATGGCGGATTTGTCGGCAAATCTTGACGTTAAGGTATCACACCTCGCATATCCTGTTACTCTATTTAATTTAGTGTCAAAGCCAAAATTATCGCGCGTTACTATGTGATTCCCAACCATAATCGCTATCCCCTTCTCATCTACAGATAATGGCCTTCTGGCAATTACGATTTCACCAGTTATTCGACCATCTTCTAAATTTAATATGATCCTATGCCCTTGTATGTCCGGGGCCATTATCTGCTGCACGCCATTAAATTCCCATTCAATAAATTTTTCTGCCTCCTTGATATATACCTCGAACATTGGTTGTCTTAGGATTGCGAGCTTACGGATCTCCTTTATCAGTCTGAATGCATCAATAACTGTTTTCGAACCTTTAAGTGTTAGCTCTGTACCGTTACGAGCTAAGGGCGGCTCGTGCAGTTCATCCAATAATGCATTTCCGCTAAAAAGCCGGTCGAGAGTGTTACCATCGATCACGATGCTCTTCTCGACATTATCTCGCTTCGTCTTAATCTTCATACTTTCGAACGAAGTAAGAAAGGATAGCCTTCCGGTTCCGTATCTACCAGTCCTCACTCTGTGTAATCTCGGTGATATTCTATCGTGTTTTTTGTGCGGAGATCCCAAGAGCAAGAATTTTTCCATGCTATCCTGGTCCATACCTGCGTTATCCTCGATTATAACTGAGCCGTCCTTCATTATCGTCACAAGCGAAATCGTTGCATCCTCGTCAAAGGCATTTTCTATTAATTCTTTAACAACTTCGTTTGGAGAAACCCAAGTTTTTGTAGCGAACTCTCTGAAAAATGATGGATGGACTTTTAATTCAGTTGTCATTACTTGTTTGAGGGATACTCTCCTACCTTTATTTATTACGTCTAAAATTATTATTGACAATATACTCAGAACGGCGCATTTCCAAGGGCTTTATCATTTCGAAAAAAGAAATGGAAAGGCATTCTTTGCTCCTAATTTAACTTCGATAGTCTCACGCATACGTTATTCTTTTGCGAAAAGTATTCTCCAATTCATGAGCTGATTCAACATTTCATTGACAGGCCCAAAATCTAGAATAGTAAAAGATTGATTGAAAAATCTTTGGCGGTAGTGCGCTTGAACATATTCATCCATCTGGATTGCGGATGCTCAGAACCATCTCTTTTCGCAATTATGAATATAAGTTGGCTGAATGCCTCTAAATGAATATCCGATGAAACTTTCCTTCACATGATTCTTGCTAATGGCAGAAGGATGATATCGTATCTCTCTAGATTAGTTCTACTAGAATTAATAGAACTTTCGCATTTACAGCGAATTTACACAGAAGCACCAGAGAACAAGGCTCGAGAATTTCTTTTCAAGGCGTAAACCTTTTTCTTGTAAACGACGCGAAATCCTAATTTTTTGTAAAAAGGAAACAAACCTTCGTTTGTGAATGTCTGGAGAAACAAAGGGTTTATTCCCTGTTGCTGTGCTATATCTAATGAGAATCCTACCATTTTTTTGGCAAGTCCTAGGCCTCTGAAATGTGAAATTGTTCCGAGGCAATAAAGACCAATCAGCCCATGATTAGCAAATAGAGCGGCACACCCACCCACTTGGGGCTGTGTGCTGACACGAATAAATGCAAGTAGCAAAATCAGCTTCTTAAAATGCAAATCAATTATTTTCTTTACCTCAGGTTTCCATTCCAATACATCAAACGATCGGCAGAACGTGTTTACCCAATTTGGAATAGAGGCCAAATCAACACGAACCACATTAATTTTATCGTTATCATATTCAACTTTATTTGACTCCGCACTGAGAATCTGCATCGTGTCGATTAGCTTGAAGCCGACTTGTAGTAGAGATGATTCCTCCTTACTATTCTTATCGTGAACATGCACATAGCAATCAGTACCCTCTCTCATACAAGCCCTAACTGCTTTTTCAATGACAACCCTGGTATCAAAACAAGTGAACGGATTCAACCTGTTAAAGAAATAATCTCCATTTAGTTTGTCATTCACAAACAGGTCAGCACAATCATGAATTCTAATATGGTCCGTCCACAATGAACAAAATGCTGCTTCGTTTTCCTCCATCCTCTTATCAATAAACAAGTCCAAGAGTCCTCACCATGAAAGGGTGCCGGCTTGGTCTTATGTCTGTCAGTAATTCCAAGGCACGCGTAAGTAATCAACCACTATATGGCCGGTGCTTTATTTTTGTCTCCATTTTCAGGTTAAATTTCAGTTCGATTAGGGTCATAAACATGCATTTATGCTATGTGTGCTATGTGAGATTCATGATGCATATAGATTAACTCTTGCTTTCTAATTATCTTCCCCCCAGTGGCGTATCCTAGTTCTTATAAGCTATCTCTTAATTACTAGAAATGAATCTGCTTACTTGTGGAGTGCGAACAAATAGAGGAAAAGAACTTCCAGAAAAAATTAATATCTCTTGACCTTGACGAAGGGATCAGAATTGAGGGGGGCTCTCGGGCCAAGAAGATTTTTATAAACAGAAATGTCTGTGACAATTTTGTTGTGCAGCTCGTAGATAATGGGGACACTCCAACTACTAGTAGTCATAACATAAAATATTTCTATTCTGCTGCTGAAGTTTACAAATTCGTAAAATCTACATTTGATAAAAATTTCTCAATCTGGCAATACTAGGATATATGCATACTCTAGTTCTTTTAATCGTCAATCATTCTCATCAGCATTTGGAGATGTCTGGTTTTTTTTCCGTGTAACAGTCATTTTGCCCTAGAAATCGAAACCTCTATAGTGGAAACATTTCGCATCCTTCCATCTGGAGACTGTACCGGTTCTGATCCTATCTTTACCGGGCCAATTTTGTATCCTAGCATATCCATCCTCTTTACAATTATTTGTGCAACATCTACAGCTCTGGTTATGCTCTTTCCCCGAGCCTTTATAATCACAATCGGCTCATTAGCGAGTTGAACTAGCGTAGCTGTAACATAAACCATGAGTGGTTTTTTACCCACAAAAATCTCATTGCTCGCTTTATGTCCAATATTTGCGTTGCTAGTTGACATTGGTCTAGATTTATCTCTTCCGCTAGAATATAATGTTTGTTGATTGATCACCTATCGTTATGAGAGTATTTTTTCAATATTGTTTCGAGGTCAGATGGACTTGCAGAAATTTCTTTTACAGCGTTAGGATTTTCGACTTCATAGCAGTGAAGCAATTCTTCTTCGTCTTTGTAGAATAGAAAAACTTTGTTTTCAAAAATACAATGATATAGTTGATTTATGATCATCTTCTCTGGTTTTAATACGATACCATCGGAATTAACAGTAACAGGATCATCCAACCTGATAGACAATACGATCATCTGAAAACAAAAACCTATCTAATGGGAATAAGACATTTCGATGATATTAGGTCCTTGATTCATTTTCGCTTAACAGCGTGGTGTTTGGTTATTGAGAAAGTTGTTAAAAGACATGATCTTCATAACCTGCCAAATCTAGATCGGGACCATAGAAAATGCTCTAACACACGATTTGCCATTGGATGATTGATGTTTGTATGCGAAGATAATCCGAAATCGGGAAATTGTAACTAGTTAATTGTAGTTATACATACAATATTGCAAAATCAGACAGGAAATCAAATGAAGAGCAATTCATAAGGATTTCATTACAAAACTGTTCAATGGTTCTGGGAATCTCGTCTACTGCGTTTTTACTAGATCCTTATACTACGATCCCTTCCCAGAACCTTCATCTGTCCTGAGGGGGTTCCGTAGTTGTTCCTCCGTTCGATGCCGCTTTCGTTCAAGCGAAACGACACTAGTAAGGTAGATTCCCAACCAAGGTAGAAACATAATCTCACCTGCAAGTGAATGAAACGTTTCCCATTCTGCAACATTTGTAGTTATTAGCAAGGCAAACAATGACAATGAAATTATACGTATTACATTTAATGAAGCAGTTCCTATAACTCCAAGTCCAAAATAGACGAGTTTCCTTCCGGTTGGGATATCCATCTTAAGAAGGAAGGCAAGCATTACTAGACTGTAAATAATCATGCTGTGGACGCCAGCAGAAGGCCAGTATACTTTTAGGGCAAAGTGTCCATGAAAGCCGTTTAACACAAGAAGATTCCCTACCGCAGTAGCCGGCACGCCTGGCCCTAGGTTCATTATATGCTCATCGATTATTCTTATGACCCATTGATCTATTTGCATGTAAGTTGGAACAACGGCTTGTAGTAGTCCCAAACTGTCATAGGGGAAGAATGCATCAAGTGACATGATAAGTGCACTACCAGCCAGATAAATTGCCCCTGCGGAAGCAATTTTGTACCACTTCTTACCAAATAGGACAATTTGTGACAAAACCACGTAGGTTGCCATTACCACAAAGTCCCACATCCAAGTCCAACTATCAATAAGCTGGACCCTGTAGAATGGCGCGGCTGATATTATCGAGTCTCTTAGTCCTATAGGCAATGCGATAAAATAACCGATCGTAAGAACCGACAAACAAATCACAATACAGTATTTTTTTAAGTCAACGTTCAATTGAAGCCCCAATATTTCTGCAGGAATGAAGACTAAAGCAATGAAGAATCCTCCCCGACCTTCATTCCAAGACAGGTTGAAAGTACTTGGATAAGCAATTATCGAAAAAAGAATGGGCGCAACAAGAACGAGGATAACAGCCATGTTTGGATTCAAGCCAAGAATGCGATTACTCTTACCACCTGAAGATGATTGTTTGATAAGAACAAACAAATCCTGCTTATATTATTCTGTTAGTACAGAATAAATTTGTTCAACGTACGCAGGATTGAAGTCTAGAGAAGTATTCGTTTGTAATTATCTGATTGATCCGGAATGTCATTGAACGACTGGATACGCCAGATCTGTTACCATATAAATTTTCCCTCATTCTGACCACCACCGTTTTCTTACTCATAAACGTTATAAATCATGATGATTATCAGCGAAATCATCAAAATTATGGATTGCTACGCATAATGGCACGTGCAGCAAGCTTTGCAATTCTGATCGGTTCAGGGACAGAACCCTGTAGCGTAAAAGAATTAATTATAGATAACGCTTCTTTTGAGTTCAAGCCCCAGTATCGCACGAAAATTAACTTACCAGTCTTTAGTACCATTTTATCTCTCTGGCCTAGTTTATGATATTGTTTTAATTTTAGTGAGTCATTGGGAAAGTGACGTTGTATAGTCTCTTCAAGCCCTTGAGAGTCTCTGAACGTTATAGCAATCACTGGGATACATGCTTTTTCATTAATTTCTTCTCCTTCTATTATGTTGTACATGCTTATAATCAGGCCGTCCAGCATTATACAATTTACATCGTTTCTTTTTAATGATCTAAGCATGGACAAGATGTTTTGTGTAGAATCATTGCCTCTAATCGTTGCGCTCCCAAAAACCATACCGTCTATTATCAGATCACGCCGCATTACTACCCCTGCAAGTGTCGAAGTCGATTTAGATTCCTTGAAGCTTTCCGCTATTCCTAATACTCGAATACCTTTTTTTTCTGCGTGAAATTTCGTCCACCGGCAGCTGTGTTTCGAGGGCAAAATAGAATTTCGACAAGTCTTCCTTATTTAGGAAGACACCACATCCGCTTTAATCTTGTAAGTCGTGGGAAGTGGATCCTAGTCAGCATAAACCTAACCTGAATCAATCCAGTCATAGCCACTCATAATCCAGGAAAAATCATTTATCTAAAAGTGCTTAGGTCTTTTCTACAATTAGCTGACCTCAGTTGACAGATCTTGAATAGCATTTTGCAATTGATCCATTGTGAAAACGAAACGAGATCCTTGAAAATCGGATGAACCCACCTTCTCCCAATTTACCTTATATTCATGAGTTAGTTGTTTACCGATGATTTTGATATTCGTCGGCAGATTGCAATACAGGTCTTCCACCCTTTGAGGATCCTTGGTTCCTAATAGTGACCTACGTCTTCTCATTAAATATTTGACTGCTACGTTCCTATGTGCATGTCCTTCAACAGGAATTCTTTCATTCCCCGTGTCGATGGTGAATTGACGTTTTGCCACAAGTTGTGACTGACTGGCGTTAATACAAAAGTTTTATTGTCATTAGATGGATACAAATTAGTAGCTAACGCTTAATCACTGCCCCAGCTATATGGCCTTAGCTCAAGATACCCCATTCATGGGGTAGCCTTCACTATCGTGGCAATCGAGGACCAATTCTGTTCGAGTACCTTACCTGGTGGATGCAAAAATGCCGCACTAAGAGTATTTCAACTCTTGCAGTTGTTGTGATAGCTGCGTAGTCGTTATTTGTTCATGACTTATGCTGGACCTACTCAAATCATTGACAATAACTTATTGTTTTACGGTTATATTATATGGCGCTAGAGAGGGATTGCGTACAGCGGGAGTATAGTCTCTTTTATGCATTTAATGATAATCTGTTTAAGATGAGCCGCGCACCTATATCAGTTCAAAATTGATAATAGTGTAGATGGCTTACAAAGAGAGATCTGTAATCATAGAATTTCGAACCACAAAACTCTAGCAAGAGTCTCTTCATTAACCCAAATCTACACTTAAATTAGTCTTTTGCTAGAATAAATAGTATCGGTAACTCTATACGTTATTGATAATCGATGAGAAATTTACGAGTCACATCCTATAGAAGTCCTCTGACTTTGTCATCAAAGAGAAAAATGGCCACGATAACTATCAGTAAGCGAATCGCAACAAACGTTGCTAGTGTTTATTAGTCAGTACCAATAACTAAATGGCTTTCAATGTAGTGCTGAAAAGGAAACTGCGTAGTAAGTAACAGTTTTGGATGAGGCGGATATGTTGTTAAGATTATTAACAGGAATGGAATTGCAAAGCAAACACCCATCGTCAGGACAATCAGCCATGTAGCCGTGTGCATATCAGTAATTCTTGACATCTATATATAAATTTTCAAATACCTTGTCTACCACTACCCTGATGATACTACAATGGAAATTATCATAAGTAATTTGCCATGATTCTCAATTATACGAAAAAATTGCTATCACTTCGCCGCTTGAATCGCAAAGAAAATAGGATTATAAATAAGGACATTTGAATGTCCTCTGCCTAAATGCGATTGCTTGAATTTCAAGGAAAGGAGCTTTTTAAGCAATATGGTCTATCAGTTCCTGAAGCATGTCTCGTTAACTCCAGAGATGAAGTCATCCAAGCCGCAGCTAAACTCGGTTATCCATTAGTACTAAAATCACAACTCACTGTAGGCGGCAGGGGAAAAGCGGGTGCAATATTAAAATGCAACAATGAGTCCGAACTCTTGCCAAAATTCGACGACCTTATAAATAAGGAAGTAAAAGGCGAACTACCTCGGGGGATTTTGGTTGAAGAAGTGGTAGCCATAAAAAGCGAGCTATATCTGTCATTTTTTCTGAACAGAAGTAGGAGATGTTACTCCTTAATTGCATCATCAGAAGGAGGAATGGAAATTGAAAATGTAGGCAACAAAGTAATTTTTGATATCGAGTTGGAAGGATTATCTCAAGTGATCGCTGAAGACACAGCCCAGAAATTAGGTTTAAAGGAGAACACCACAAAATCTTTTATGGATTTTACAATGAAGCTATCGAAATTGGTTATAGATGAAGAGGCTGAGCTCGCGGAGGTCAATCCTATAGCCGTGTTGAGCGGGGGCTCGCTCACTGCACTTGATGCGAAAGTGATCATAGATGACAACGCCATGTTTAGACACCCTGAACTAAAGAAGTATGAACATATTTCAGAATTGGAGGAACAAGCAGGTAAAAGTGGCTTTTCATTGGTTGAACTAGATGGAAATATCGCCATCATTGGAAACGGCGCTGGGCTGGTAATGTCTACCGTTGACATGGTCACGGATGCAGGCGGCAAAGCAGGCTCCTTTCTTGACTTTGGAGGTGGAGCGACAACGGAGACGATTTATGAGGCATTAAAAGTCATTAGCAGGATAAAAAGGATTCGAGCGATCTTGGTGAATCTTTTCGGTGGAATTGTAAAAACAAACTTGGTTGCTCAAGCAATATTGGATGCATATAAAAATAACCTGATCGACGTGCCCGTATTCGCAAGGATCACCGGGGCAGAATCTGACAGAGCAAAAGCAATGCTCGGTGGAAGCCAAGCGAAATTATACGATACGGTAGAAGAAGCTATACGTGAGGTAGTTATCCAAGTTTCATGAAATAGGGGAGAGAAAACGATGGATCGCGAATACGATATATTTCAGTTATTGGTTGGCAACGAAGGGGATGAGGATTATAAGAAAAAACCTGTGATAGTTCAGGGTATGACTGGGAGCTTTGGTTCTACCCATTCTAGATTAATGACCACCTATGGCACCAATATTGTGGCTGGGGTCACTCCTGGTAAAGGTGGCCAGAGCTTTGAAGGAATTCCCGTATTTGATAATATGGCTGAAGCCGTTAAATCAACAGGAGCAAAAATCTCCGGGATGTTCGTGCCTGCACCTTTTTTCCTTAATGCCGCAAAGGAAGCATTAGATAGTGGAATAAAATTATTAGTAGCTGTACCGGAGCACGTTCCGGTTAGAGATTCAATAAAAGTATTAGAGTACGCCAAAACGAAAGGCGCGAGAATGATCGGACCAAATACGCCTGGTGTAATCGTACCCCATGTTATGAAAGTTGGCATCATGCCTGCACAACCGTTTGACAATGGCGACACGGTAGTGCTTTCACGGAGCGGTACGTTAATGTATGAAGTATCGTATAACTTGACCAAGGCGGGATTCGGACAGAGGTTATGTTTTGGAATTGGTGGCGATCCCATAAATGGAACGAATCTAATTGAAGCTTTTGAGATGATTAGGAATAGAGATGATGTTCAATCTGTCGTTGTCGTGGGGGAAATCGGCGGGGATGCTGAAGAACTAGTTGCAGATTATTTGATTGAAACAAGCTTTTCCAAGACCGTTATTGCGTATATTGCAGGAAGAGCTGCCCCGAAAGAAAAGAGAATGGGACACGCTGGTGCCATCGTCTATGGAAACTACGGATCGGCAGAATCTAAATTTATGAAATTTGAAAAAGCAGGTGTGCCGGTTGCCAAGCGGCCTGGTGAAGTGCCAAGTTTGCTTGCACATAAACTACATTTACGGACTAACTAGTTTACCGAAAAACGCAGGAAAAATCGGCTGCTAAGAAGCCAAGCCATAAACCTAGTATCTCCCTATTTCAATGCGCTAAGATCATGTGAAAAAATCATAAGCACAATTAGATTCATAAATGTGGAAATGTACCTAGGTTCTTGACGACCACAGAAAATCGTTTCTGCGATAGATGTATGATGAAAAGGATACACGATGTTATCGAGGAAGAAGATGTGGTTTATACATACAAGCGAAAGAAGTTCTATCGTTGCAAAACGTGTGGACGTGTTAGTTTCAAAAGAGGATTGAGACCTACGGCAGAATCTGTTTATTAAATAGTCCATCGGAAATGAGCCATTCATTCACGCAGGGTATTGTAAAATTGAAACGTGAATTTGTCAAACATCAGACTACGCGAAGCTTAGTCAGGGAGGTGATACCTCTGTTGTATTCTAAACTAATACCAATAGCGGAAAAAACATTATTGCGTTTAAGCAATTTTGTGACCTGCAATCGCATCTATATTGAATCCAATGACTTAAGTCTATTTGATATATCGTGCAGAGCTTACCTCGGTGACATCAACGATTATTTGTTGAGTGCTAAAAAATATGATTCAAATTATCAGCCCTTTTATCCTACATGGATGTTATCTGCTTACGCCTTAGCATTAGAAGCCAAATTATTAGGCTACAAAAATATTGTTGATATTGGCTCAGGCGATGGTAGAATTGCATATTGTGGTAAATTATTGGGACTTAGGTCCATCGGGATAGAGATTGATAGTAAACTTACAGTCCTACAGCATGAAATATCTAGTTTAACTGATGTTGAATTCGAAATAGTAAATGACGATGCAACGAAGTTTGAGTATGATTGTCTTGATCTTTCAAGACCGATGTTCTTTATATCGGGGCTGCCGGAATGGGGCGACATGCTCGCAACTTCAGTGATTCCTAGGATATTGGAAATATCTAAGCTAAGAGAATCTGCCGGGTTCAATTTTATGGGAACCCACGCAATACAGAAATATTCAAGAGACAGGACTAGATGGGGATGGGGTAAAATTATCGAATCGTACGACCTCAAGATAAAAAAATGTATTACTTTGCCTACTTATTGGACTAACGATCAGAAGCTTGATACTGCTTATGTTTTCACAACCACTTAAATGATTAAATTGACGATCTATGAGATTCTATCCACATGACAAGCATCTTCAATATTGGCCCTAACATATAAGAGTTGGTGGTGAGTAACGAAACGTAATTTAGGAGTCCAAAATATATGTAGATATGTTGGATATTCTATGTACAGAAATATCCGGTTTATCTACAGCGTCTGGTTTAATAACTGTGACTATATAGCTACAAGAAATATTTGCTCTTCATTACTTATTTAATATTTAATA
>JBAVTY010000667.1:0-1847 GCA_049696495.1 Candidatus Nitrosopolaris sp. | reverse complement strand
TATAGACTTGCATTAGATTTGCTTGACGCTGAGCTTGAGGACGAGCAGAATCTAGAAGATATATTAGCCAAATTAGAGATCAGTTAAAGATCTTTTATTCTTGACATACTTACATATCCTTTCTTTTTATGGGTTTTTTTCCTGAGCGTGGCATAACATTTACCTTAAGTAACTATTTCATACCCCACGTGAAACAAACATAGAGTGAACGACGCCATCCCTTTTTTTTGTCCGTTATCTTGTTAGGCATGCCTAATTAGGCATACCTATTATTTATACTAACTTTCAATTCTCAACCCTGAAAATAGAATTGTATGAATCGAACTTATCGCATCATGCCAACTACCCATCCACCTTAGCAGGTTAGTCATCACAAGTGTCACATGAAGAAATTTTGTCATTCGTGTATCTATCTTTATTAACAATGCAATCGTTAGCTAAAATCATGATATTAGATGTCAGTTACAGGATCATAAAGCTTGACAAGATTACCATAGAAATTAACAACCTCTAATTTGTTATTATCCCGTAACTTGGTTTTCTCACCGATAAAGTATTCGACACGCTGATTCTTTGTGCAAACAGATTTGATCACCTCCTCGAACGGAATGGGAAATGGCGATTCTTCGTAAATATTGAGACACTCCTTCGCAGCTTCATCCTTTGGATCAGTTACGACATTGACTATCTTGCCGAGTTGCTGCAATATCACATTGTAAAACTCCATCGTTTCCTTGGCATCCACTGCATCCATTACACTCTTCAATTTGAGTCTGGCAATCATTTTGACAACGGCTATGATTGTCTCTCGTATTCTAGGCGAGCCATGTTTCTTGGCAATGCTTATGTAATATTCCTTGAACATGAATTTGGCTTCTTCAGACATCTTAGGTTCAAACCTCTTGGAGTATTCAATATGCTTCTGCAGATAAGGCGTATAATCTGGGATTAGAGTATCATCCAGATCGAACTAATGGTGGTTTATCGTCGCAGGAGTTGCTCAGATATTTTGGGCACTACCAATGATCAAGGGTTGGGGCTTACGCTGGTATTACCTTGGAATTTTTGGAACGGAGATAATAGAGATAATAAAGCAGAATGGACGCGCAACCTTTAGGGATTTGATGATAAGATTACCAGACTCAATTGGCGCTCAAGATGTCTGGAACTCGCTAAGAACTCTACAAAAGGCAGAGATAGTTACACCAATAAAAATATCCAATCGTAAATCGAGTTGGAAAATTAACAAATAATGGCTGATTTTGTATACTGCTACTGGCCATTGCGAAAGAGAGCTCTCCTTAAACCACCTATAGTATACGCATCGATACGTCTGTTTCCCATTTAGCCCCCACCACCACCAACCCATACTCCGTATTCTCATTCACTCATCGTCCATTAAGGAGATTATTATTGTAAATCGCGTCCGGATCGAACCTGATGCTTAGTTAACTTCTTAATAATTCTTACTAATACTACTAATACTGACGGTATCACTAACGATGCTCCGAAAAGAGCTGTGAAGAACGCAAAGATCATTCCAATAGACCCACCTGTCGTTTGATTATTGGCTATGGTGCAGGAATTTGGCATTTCATAATCCGTTACCACACAACCAAGATTGCTGTACCTATCTTGACCTATCGATCCCTGATTGTAGGAGATACCAAAAACAGATAAGCCTATGACAATCAGAGCAATCCCAATTATCCTAGTTGTTTTTCTGGTTATCATATCATCTCATTGTATGTATTATATCGCCGTTTTTTTTTGATGAGTCCCCTCTCTTGGAAACCCCCCTCTTTTTATTGCCAAGATATAAGTAATAACGAATCCTGGGATTAAGA
>JBAVTY010000666.1:0-11658 GCA_049696495.1 Candidatus Nitrosopolaris sp. | reverse complement strand
GGCGGCGGCTGCGGCGGCATTGGCATTGGCTGTGGAGACGGATTTTCCGGCGGTCCTTTTGGATTGCATAGACATGTCCTACAAGATACTACTCAGGCCAATAATTGCCAGCGAGGCGACGGTAACGGTCAAGACGGTCCCAATGCGGCGTCTGCTGCTGTCAGTCCTTCTGCCAACAACACAACGGCTACCAACGGCAACGCAGCATCAGGGTCTTCAGGTGGTGAAGATGCATCTGACAATTCAGGCAATCCAGGCGGAAACAACGCTAACGCCCAGACAAGTTGTCTCAACACAGGAGTTAATACTGCTGGACACGGCTTCGGTGGACTCGGTTCAGGTGAAAACGGTCTAAACCAGTAGATAATAACTCGATTTCGAGCGGGATAGGTTCAGAATAACAAAAACTCCTCTCTTTTTTTTGCAAGTTAGACGGCCTTTTCTTTCTGATTATAACATTGTTCTGGTCCGGTGGGCTTACATTACCAGGTATACTAATATACTTCAATATTGGCTGAGATTGTACGTATGATCTCAACTAAACAAAGAACAATAGCTTTAAGCGCTATAGCTATTGCCGCAACAATAGCGCTGTTTGCATCAGCTCCATTAGTAGCAGCCTACCAAGCATATGTCTTCCGTGGTCACGGCTTCGGCGGCTTCGGGTGGGGTGGCTGGGGCGGCTATGACGGCGGCTGGGGCAGCAACAGATGTGCCTGGTTCGGCTGTGGAGTCGGCTCTGGAGGCTGGTTCCCATGGGGTCCGCCAACACCATCATTTGCAGGCTAGGCTAAACAATATGATTATCATTACGCAATTCATCCCTTTTTTTTATATGTGAATGATGTGACTCATAGTTATTAGTCGGTTATGTGCTTCTGCACGTCATAGGTTTTTTTACGTGTGCCAAGACGCGAATGGGAACTAACTGCGTGGTCAAGGAAATTTCAAACGGTAGTTGGCAAATACACATTTCGTAAATATTCAATAGAATTTTCTTTTTCTAAATGTCTATATCAAGTAGTCCTTTTCTAATATGCATATATTGGCTACCTTGATGCCAGAACTATCAAGAGCAATTACAACAGCATTTGATAAATTTTGATATATATCAAATTTCGTCAGGCAAATTGTTACTGCTGAGGCCGTGTTCTGATGTCCACAATTTCATATTCGTGGATCTTTTGTTAAAGTCATACATTCTGGCTATACGTCTAAATTTCTTTTTTCTTCCCGGCCAGAAGATGTTCTTTCCTTTCTAAATAAAAAAGGATTGATTATTGGCCGCTTATTCAAACTTTAAACTTTCGTAATTCAGAAATTGTTGATTTCAAGAATACCTCGGCACCATCAAACGCCTCCACCTCTGATTTTGGTATCTTGTATTCACCACGTGCACCCTCAGTAATTATTACCAGCGAGTCTTCATCTACTGCGTCAACATTTCCTACATCTGCTCTATCTTTGGATCTCACATTCTTATGGACAATTCTGTCCCAGTCCAACACCGGTGGTTCTGGGTCCAACACCGGTTCTTTTACCGGTTCTGCTGCTGTGTCTTCAGACATTTTCTTTCCCTAATATCTAATGAGAAATGTTAAGTATATAAAGTAGTACTATTCCGACAATATGAAAGACGCATAACCAGGGTTGGGTTGCCATACTACTACTTTCGAGGTCGATCTCTAGGTGAGATAGGTGCCGGGAAGCATGAATATTAACGATCCGACGTTACCATGGTTGAAGCGAGGTGGTGGTAAGTCAGCGGCGGTGCGATAAATCGAAAACTCTCTACCTGGGCAAAATAAGATATAGTCAAAGTAAAGAATTTGAAATGGACAACAGAAACATACAGAGGCTTGTTTTTATGACCAGAGATTAGCTATTGCACCTGTTTGAATAGCCTTTCAGTGTGCAGTCATCTATATTCGCGACTTCATTATCCAGTGTTTGTGATGCACTATCATTTTGTCCAGTTGCAGCCGCCATCGCTATCGATACACTTGCCAAAATTTGGATGCAGAGTGTTGTGTAGTTTGTATTGGTCACTTGTGCGTTTGCAGATTGAGATTGAGACCAAGCGAAATAACGATTCTACTGGTTTTCCTCATACTGATCCAGTCTAGTCCTTGTTAATCGCATATGTCATATTATGCGTTCGTAAGCTGTTTCACAAGATCTAAGGATGGATCGTATATGCAATCGTTGGAATTATGATGTTAATGGGACAAATAGATTTCAAACGGTTGTTTGGAATATTGTTTATGTGGTTATTTTTACAGTAGTTGTAATAACTGAAAGACTAAGTATCATGCAGTTATTTTGATCAGCCAAGGTACAAATGCCTATTGCCATGCTTACATATTCGTTTCTTAAAACATGCAGCATCAATTCTGATCATAATCCCGTTAGCTATCAGGTATGTACTTTACACTCTGACTAATATTTAGAAATATAACCTATATTCATACTTTGAACCATCTATACATATGTCAGATTTGCAGCGCTGTTAAAGATACTCTTGGGTAGCTTCACGACAAGCGTTGAACCATTCATCGTATTATCGCAGGAGCATGAAAGGATCGTAAACAAAATCTACTTTCTACTCTTTTTGAGTATTCTGTCTGTGTATTTCTGCTTCTATGAAAGGTTTGAAATCCGAATGCTTAAACAACGATGTGTACTTGATATGGCTCTTTTTTAATTCATTATTTTCTTCTCTATCCAATATACAAAATACACCATTTAAGCTAACGCCTTCGTCTTTTATAGCTTGTATTGCCTTCATCAGGCTTGCTCCTGTGGTTAACACGTCATCTACTACAACAGCAGGCGATTCCAAATTTCCTTCGACCTTATATTTTAATCCATGATCCTTGGCGTGTTTCCTTACTACAAAGCCTTTCAAGCCGCTTTTCATAAGAATTCCCATGGTTATTGGAATTGCACCCATTTCTAGCCCACCGACTGATCTGGCGTCACGTATTTCCTCAAGTATCAAGTCTGCAATAAGATTTACTCCGATGGGATCGAGTGATATTTTTCTCAAATCATAATAGAAAACGCTGCTTTTACCACTCGATAATGTTATCCCATTGATGTTTACCGCGATATTTTGTTCTATTAGAGTCTTTAGATCCTCTTTCATCCTCTGTTCTTCTCCCCTTAGAAATGCAGGATCATCAAGCAGGAATGGTTTGTAAAAAACATATGTCTCCATTTCTTTAATTTTGTTTTTGCCAATAATTGGGTCTTAATGGGTTGGCAGAAAACGCAATTGCATCTAGTAGCTCAATTGCACTAAGATCTTGTTTATTTAGCTCAGGCAAATAAGAGTATAATCTTGCTAGACCTTGAATATATCGAAAATTTCTACTATATTCTTAGCACTTGCTGAGAAGGATCTCAGATATACTATAGTAGAAGATAGCTTCTACGAAATGACCTATGAAATGACAGGTATAGCAAAGAACTACAAAACGGCTACTGTACGTAGAAATAGAGTATATCCAGGTCTATGTCTCTTGGATAATGGTTTTCATAACATCATAATCATTCTTATCAACTGTTTAGGATATAGAACACTACATTGCCATTACTGAATCATCGAATGGGTGAAGTAACACAATAAATTGTGAACCTACATTTGCATGAACATGATTTAACTTCAGTAAAAGGGAACGGGGAACATAGGTCCCCTATGAGGTGTATTACGTGCGGAGCACTCTATTGTAGCGCATGTGGCAAATTATTGTAAAATGAGGATGATGCCACTACTTCTAGATATCGCAAGCAGAGGTGCAATGTTGATTATCTGTGAGAAAACAACCGCTACTGATACACTAAAACAAGACAAAAAGTGTCAGCCATGTTAATACACCATATTGTCAACGATGTCTGGAAGTACAACAATTAACCATTACTGTAACAAGACAAAAGCTATATCAAGTAGAGGAGTTCGCAACTACATTATACATAATCGGTCCCTATTTTAAAAGTCGACTATTTGCCGGCATCAAAGAATTCAATAAGATGAATATAATAGAATTGATATCACTATAGGTGGCCCTAAGTACAATACCTGTAGACAGAAAAGAAAACATTATAATCAGATATATGCGGTATCATATGAAGGATGCCCATAGATAGCGGCGACACTGCATGGATGCTTATTTCCACTGGGCTCGTAATGTTAATGATTCCAGCACTTGGTTTCTTTGAGGCTGGATTAATCAGAAGTAAAAACTCTCTTTCTATACTCATGCAGACCTTTTCGGGTCTCGCAATCCTTTCAGTCCTTTGGTTTGTCATAGGATTTACGTTAGTTTATGCACCTTCTTTTGGAGGTGTTATCGGAGGGCTTAACTGGATATTTTTCAATGGTGTACCAATTCACAAGTCACTTGATTATGCACCGACGATTCCTGGTGTAACATTTGCTACGTACCAAATGATGTTTGCCGTCATAACTCCGCTGCTTATCACCGGTGCATTTGCTGAAAGATTGAAGTATAGTGCTTTTTTCGTATTTATTATCGCATGGAGTATTTTCATCTACTATCCGTTAGCACATTGGGTTTGGGGAAGAGGTTGGCTAGCACATCTAGGCGTTTTTGATTTTGCAGGCGGAATCGTTATCCATACAAGTGCGGGCATGGGCGCGATCGCGGCGGCCGTTGTATTGGGGCGAAGGAAAAATTTTGGACCAGATATAATGGTACCTCACAACATACCACTTGCGGTTATTGGCGCTACCATGTTGTGGCTCGGTTGGTTTGGATTCAATGCAGGGAGCGCACTGGCCTCAGGAGGGCTGGCTGGCAACACATTGTTAGTATCACAGATTGCGTCTGCAACGTCTGCTGTGGTCTGGATTGGGCTTTCTTGGAGGAGGTCCAAAAAGCCATCTACCACGGCGGTTATAAACGGCGCAATAGCAGGCTTAGCGGGAGTGACACCAGCTTCTGGATTTATTAGTGCTCAAAATTCATTTTTCCTTGGAATTGTACTAGGGTTTGTCTCGTATTACGGGATCCTGCTTCTCAAAGAACACCTCAAGATAGATGATGTTCTAGATGTAGGCTCAGTTCATGGTATCACGGGCATTGTAGGTGCTTTAGCCATAGGATTGATAGCTAGTACTGTAATCAATCCTGCAGGTCCAAATGGACTATTATATGGAAATCTAACACAAATAGGCATTCAAGCTTTGGGTGTTGGAGTGGCAGCATTACTTGGATTTGGAGGAACGGTAATTATTATGAAGGTAATTGATGCAGTAATAGGCTTGAGAGTCAAAGAGGAAGAGGAAGAGATTGGCCTAGATATTACACAACACGCCGAAAGGGCGTATGTCGAATAACTGCCAGATCAAATACTTCACTTCATTTTTAATTAACCAACCTTTCCAGCCCGTATTGATCGTTATGCATAAAGCGAGTTGAAGTCCGCCCATAATACTGCTAGTTTCATTAGTGTCAATAGAACAGGCTTTCTGTTTCTACATCCATATAATCATGAGTCAATTATAGCCAAGATCTGAAAAAAAGTTATTATTGGTAGTCATGAGACTTATGGATGTGAAGAGATTAGATCTTTTGATTCCTCACGAACGTCTACATGAAGTTAACGAACTTCTCCGTAACCATAAAGTCGGAGGCTTAACTTCTTATGATATCAAAGGTAGAGGTCGTGCAAGAAACGATCCAATCGCAATTGGTAGAGGAGTAATGAGGTATATTCCAGAATTCGGATCTCGAACAAAGATTGAAGTGCTCGTCCCTGATTCGATAGTAAAGGCCATTATCGATGATGTATTGAAGCTTATAAGTACTGGATCTGCTTCTGATGGTAAAATATTTGTATACGATGTTGCGGAAGCTTATGATATTGGAAGCAAACAAACCGGTGATAATGCACTCTAGACCTGTTGTTAACCACAAAATAGATTCTTACGTCCAAATACTGTCATAACTAACAGATACTGTTTTGCAAATCTTCTTTTTTTGGGTTCTTCATCACACTTTACTGTGTTCTGTTCAGTTATCTTAGTTTTATATGCATCTAAAGCTATAGATTTCTGATAATTTAGTTCTGCAAGTCACTAATAAGCTATAGCTATTTTAATCTGCCAATTATATCAGTTGGCATGATTGAAAAGATTCTCGACAAGATGTGCGATGATCCGAGTCAGAACTTTAGTAGTAATGATGCTCAGAAAGTACATGCTATTGAAGCCTCGCGCTGCACTCGCTTATCTTACTTTGAACGAAAAGACCCAATCCTCGCAGACAATGTTGAGAAAATTTCTATACTACTTAAGGAAGGTATCAGACACTCATTTAAGAACGTTCACAGCGAATACAAGGTTGATGATCTAACACTCGGAGTAACTGCAGATTTAATTTTAAACAACGAATTTATTGTGAAGTTTGAAATCGTATCAATTCTACCCGAAATCCCTCATCCACGAGATTTACTGTATATAAATGCCTGCTTGTTTGCATTTAATAAATTCGAGGGCATTCTAGTGTACATTACATACGAAGGGAAGTTTGAAGAGTTTACCGTTACAAAAAGCAACAGAATGTTCGAAGAGATAATTAGAAGAGCCAAAGTATTGAGCACGCTCTTGACGGAAGGTAAAGTACCTATAGTAGAACCGAGTGATATATGTTTGACATGTAAGTATTATGGCAGATGTTATAACAGGGAGAAGAAAGGTTCGAACTATTCTCTTGAAAACTTATTTGCTTTTCGAAAGAGGTAAGCGGGCAATCGCATCATCATAATAACACCTCAAAAATCAATATGTTAATTAGTCTACCATTTGTAGGAATTCGATTCCTTGCTTAGGAGTAAGGATGATACTCTGATATCTGGAGCTGTGTTCCGTACCACGTAACTTTCTAATTACCGCCCTTTTCTTAACTTCAAATCCGTCGATGTATGATTCGAATATGATTAGGCCATCGGCTACAAATTCCTCAATACCTAGCCCAATTTCTTGTTTTCCGATACCTTGCTCAACTATCCCAAACACGGTACAACCTGCTCCTTTTATGAGCCTATTAACAATGATTTCAAGCATCATCCTGTGTTCTGCAGCTGGTAAGTCACTCAGCAAAGCATTCAAGGAGTCTATAACTAGCCTTCTCGCACCATTTTCCAAAACTACTTTAGCTATTTCATTAAACACATCTGAGATCACTATAGGCGACAACGGTGAAAATTCCAAGTAGTGCAGCTTGCCAGCTTGCATGGGGGTTTTAAAATCAAAACCGTAACTTTCTGCCATATTCCGTATAAAGGTTTCCTCACGTTCAAGGAAAGAAGCATATACTCCGATTTCATTTGCAAACTTTGCCCCGTTTAGAAGAAACTGAATTGAAAAGGTGGATTTGCCAGTACCAGGATTGCCTACAAGTAGCATAAAAGTCGGGCTTGGCATTCCTCCACCTGCCAAAGTATCAAATCCTCTGATCCAGGTCTTCACCCGTTCCATCGTTACCTCTCATAGTCATGGGAAAGCGTTATATAGATTCTCACATAAAATACCATCTTCATTGAGTTGAACGATTCGTCATAATAATTTTAAACTGGGGCAGTCATAATATCTCAAATGCGACTCAGGAGTTTTCTGATACTACTATTTATACTCGTTGCACTAATTCCCATTTTAACTCTTTCAGTGATTAGCGTCTATTCTATTTCGAGATTGCAGGAACAAATCTCGAATGTGTATTATGGTGCACTCTTAATTCAAGTGGGTCTGAATGATGGTAATGCGCAATTGTTACAGATGAGATTAAATGTTCAACGTTATATCGTGGCTGATAATGCTACTGAAAAACATTCGTTGTTGACGAACATTCAACAAACTGAAGATAAGTTTTTGCAAACGTTGTTCAATTACAAACGAATAACGGATTTTCCCATACAAATAGTAATCCTAAATAATCGTGGTCAGGGCTATCTGATCCCTTATGAAGCTCAACTCGTTAATCAAGTTCATAAAAACTGGCAAGACTATAGAACCGAAAGAGATACCACACTAGCGTTATCGAACGAAAACCGGCCAGCAGACGCTATAAAAGAATTTGATGGTCCAGAAGCTAACAAATTTGATCAATTACTTATCACATACAATAAGATCGTGGATTTGAATACTCAGATAGCAAAAATAATGTACGATGAGTCCATTTTCGTTGTTCAGGAGGCAATTCTTTTTGACGTCGTTGCTTCGGCAGCGTCAGCATGTGCAGCAATAACCGCAGCGATTCTACTCTCAAAGAAATTAACACCATCACTGGCAGAAATTGAGCGCAATGCCAAAAAACAAATCGAAAAATTTGTCAAGAAATCTTCCGGTGTACTAACTCAGAAAGAAGTGAGCAGTAGTATTAACAACGGACAAAATTCGTCTGATCCTGAAATTGAGATAGGAGAGGCACAGGGACCACTAATGCTCCTCAATTCGAGCGCCTATCAGAATCGTGAAGAGGAATTATCGCGGTCTTCCCACATACTCGATTCCTTTCTCTCCACTACCACTGGAGACAAGAATAGTTTAGTAGTCATGACTAGAAAAGGTAGTAATCTATATTATAAAGTAAAAAATAGAGCCGGTGTTTTAATCTATATCTTGTCTGCATCGGCACAAAGCCCACTACATACGTCAGAAGAAGGATTATTAGTGATTTCCCTTAACCAAACTTCCTTACTCCTTGAAGCAGCAAGAAGAACTCTGGAAGAAAATCCATCAGCAACTTTTATCTTGGATAATGCTACTGAATTTATCCACTCACTAGGTTTTGAAAAGGCATTCTCGCTGATTAGAAATATATCGGAATTAGCATCGTCATACCCAAGATCACACATTGTTGTCCTCATTAATACACGAGCTCATGAAAGAAGCGCAGTAGAATCTATCGCATCGCTTGCTAATGTATTTATAGAATATTAACTTTTCATGGTGCAGCTTCGTGTCATGTATTTCAGGGAAATAAATGTAGGTTAGTTTCTCGAATATCTCGTAAAATGAGATCAAACAATGTTACATTATTGAATTACGATTAAAGAAACTGCGATTGAATATATTCACTGCTTATACAACACAGCGCAACTTTACTGTAACTGACACATTCTACGTTTCTTTAAATAGTAAGTATGTTCTCTACTGGCGATATCACTATTATGCCGGCATTTTGTTTTTCTGTCTTTGCTGAAATATTGATTGCTTCGTAACGACCGTACTCCTGTTTGAATACGATGTTTTCGTGGTTCCAGCACCTCTGCCATAGCTCACCATATATTTTTCACCCTTTCGGGGTCATGTCCTTAGATCCGTAGAATGTTGCCTGTAAGGTCTCCAGGGTAGATAATACAGAATCTGTTTTTTCAGATAGGATGAAAGCCTCAACTCTCTTCATTGTCACATATTCTTTAATTTTCTTATCTTCTTCACCATCATGTGGCAGCGATGATGACTCCACATGCATACATATCATCTCCTTTGTATTCCATATTTAAGGTGTGTTGCCGTGGTATTCCGTTTTTCTGTATCTTCGTCTACACACAGCTGATCGATTCCTTTCACTAGTTTTGCAGCCGTAAAATTAGGTGGTCAACTCGTGAGTCAACTCTTTTAATAAGAATTGGTTCTGGTAAAAGCTATCTCCTTCTTCAGCTCTTCGACGAGACTGTTAAGGATTACATTTGCCGAATCTCCAAGTAATTCTCTTATTGGATCTTCAAAGTTCATATCCTTAGATGTAGTTAAATCATCTATCTTGTACAACATTTTCAGTAAATTGAGTAGCCTGTGAGATGACTCTTCCCCGATCGCTTTATTCATACACCTAGAGAGCAATTCTACGAGTTTACTTGGATGCCACTCGTGATACACAAATTGGCTATGATGATGGTGAAGAGTAAACTGATGAAGATTTAGAATCTTGATAAGATATCCAAGGCATAAATTTGCCATCAAATTCGTATCATAACAACAAACGATTTCTAAAGATATTCCTGAAATCGCCAATTTCTTCTCGTACTCTAATAGCTCCTCCGTTTTTTCGGTCTCTAAGAAAATGTCATTCGAACCTATGCACAGAACCCATTTGAAACCTTTAAAACTAGAAACGAGTGATTGCCAGGAATTCAGCAATTCCTCGTTATGAAGTTTGATTTTCTCTTCTGAGAAAAATACGCTCTTATCGACTAGTTTTAGTGACCCGTTCTGGATGAGGTTTTCAGCTCTTATGCCCAGGCTTGTCATCTGGATTATAACCCTATTTGGATCATCTTCAACCGAATAGATGACAGCATATCCTTCAGATAGATACTGGTTTATCATATCATAAAGTGCAGGGAAAGAACTTTCTCCTTCTAGAAGGCATAACGAATGTTCCACACTGGTGCAAGACATTTATTTTATAAAAATGTACTTACTAACACGTTGTTTCAACACAACATCACTCCGAATGAAGAAGAACTGCTTGTGAAATCATAAGATATCTATTAAACTTAATATTGAAGGAAGAATCAATCCTTTTTCCTGTCATGAAAAAAGTAGAGGCCATCGTAAGGGTTGAACGGTTGCCTATCGTTAAGGAACACCTTAGAGAGATCGGGATTGGCGGTATGACTATTACTCATGTTTCAGGCTGGAGCAAACAAAGAGAGCTACATTTGCAGTGGAGGGGATTACCGGTATCCTATGACCTAATCCCAAGGTCTAAGTTTGAGATAATCATTCCAGATGATCAGCTGGATTTCGTACTCAAGACTATCACAGAAAATGCTAGAACTGGTGAACATGGAGATGGACTGATATTCGTGTCAAACGTGGAAGAAGCGATCAATATCGCAACCTTAGATAGAGGAGATAAGGCAATCAAATGATCAAGCATACCTGAAATATGATTGTAGCGCTCCTTTGTTGTAGTTCTGCTACTTTGAAAGAAGCTCCTTTGATATGACAAGCGACGAAATCAAATCTGTTTTGATTGATGCACAAAATGCCGGTATTATGAGGGATACTCATCTGACAAGTATATCAATTGGAGATAAAAGCCTTGTCATGAGAAGGCTCCAAAAATACCATGAATCGTCAGAGCTCTACGATACCTAAATAAAAAAACAACGTATATGAGTCAAAGACCGTTTCCGTTCCACGTTAGCTCAAATAATTCCCTTTATCAGTGTTTGTCTTTTATTCGACAGAATTTTTCACCTTACTGGAATAGGTAAATCCGAATACTGTACCACTAGCTATCAATGCTACTCCAACAGCCATGATCATATATATCAATTTAAGAATTCCCTCCTGATCTGTCGTTATCTGTTGGAGCTGCTGACACTCCTGTAATGCATCAACAACAGGTGGATTAGATGGTTGATTTAAGACTGCATAGCATCTATTAATTATGTCGTGGTCACTCATTATCTGCTGATGCATAAATACGACTTGAAATATAGTAAAGCCAAAAATTATCACTCCTGGGAACAATAAAGCAAACATAATTGTTTTGTAAGGTAACAATACCTGAAGCACCGGAACACAATCATATTATCTTTTATCGTTTAGCTTCTTATAAAAAAGCGAAGTGAATTAATCTATGTTTTCAATATATCAATACCGCGAGGAAATTGTTT
>JBAVTY010000665.1:0-1982 GCA_049696495.1 Candidatus Nitrosopolaris sp. | reverse complement strand
CACTCCAAGACTGGAGTGTCAACCATGTCAGGAACCTAAAATGTCAACCATGTATGGAAGCAGCACACCTATTCAATCCCTCACTTAGCCCATTTGTCTTATCTCAATGAACGAACCTAAGGCTTTTATCCCCTATTTCCTTTAGAAAATTATTGATATCTTTTATGATATTCGAAAAACTATTATGGGATAGCCCAGTATTAGTGGACATAGCATATATTCGATATCTTGTTGTTGAAAATGGTATTGCCGATATCAACCAGATATTTTTATGATTTGGCTGTAAGAATTCCAATTGTGATATTTTATCCGAATCCATCTTATTCCTTATAATTTCTATAATAATTGATTTATCAGGCGTTCTTTTTAAGCTCTGTAGGTTCGGTATAACTACATCAATAGTTGGATTATCTTTTACTTGGATTTTTCTTTCAGATGGAAGAGTACAGACCGTAAGCATGAAATGAAGAAGTGCTTCACATAAGACTGCTATTGTTTCATTCTTATTGACAGCATTTGAGTTAACATTTATTTTTGTGATGCATTCAGCCATTATAGCATCAATATACTTTTCCGAGAAGTTTATGTTTGAAGTAGTATCAAGTCGAATTCTTTCCTTCCCTATGCTTTCTATCGTCGAGTATAAGATGTCCTTTAATTCGTCACTGCTTAACATCTCTATTGAATGAATATGTTAATCGAATATGGTTATAACGATTATCAACGCACATGCTTGATTAATTGTGTATGCCGTTCATATAATAATCAATTGAACAAAGCAACGTAGATTAGTTAAATACATATTAATTTGTGATGATACAAACAAATAAAGATAGACTTTACAGTTTCTTAGCTTTGGCCATTCCGGTGAGTCGTCAATAAGTTTTACTAATGTATCTGGGTTAGAACAAATTCGTGCTAGAGTTGCTAAAATATTAACGGCTGGCATTCAGCTCAATATGTCAACCGATGAATCTAAAAAATTGCTAAAGCGGCATATAAATAGAAAAACAAATGTTGTAATCATATTTACAGATGTCAATAATTTAACAGAAATGAGCCTATCTTTACCGGAGGATAGGTTTGCTTTAATGATTCAGACATTTGCTCAAGAAATAAGTATAGCTGTGACCGGTTATGGCGGATATGTCTTCAAATATGAAGGCGATGCGGTTATTGGACTTTTTCCCGGAGAATATGATCAGGCAAAGGCATGCAAAAATGTATTAAATTGCACGACTTCAATACTGGAGATCATTAGAGAAGTAATAAACCCTGCGTTTAAGAAAAATGGTTTACCTGAAATCAGCGTAAGAATAGGATTGACTTATGGTTATGCTTTAGTAGTACTTTATGGAAACAATTTAGAAAAAGCTCACATAGATATCATTGGTTCCAGCATAAGCTTGGCTTCAAAGATCCTTTCTATCGCGAAACCTAATCAGGTTTTGGTTGGCGAATCCATCTATAATATCCTCCTGTCATCAGAATCTATAAGCAATAGTAAGTTTATAGAGATAAATCTCGATCCAGCAAAATGGAAATATCTTTCTAGTTCTGACCCTGAAAGTATGTATCGTGTATACGAATATACAGTTTGTTGATGTGATGAAATGGAATGCTATACGTACCAACTGGCTCATGGAATTTCCTGCTCTTAAGACGAGAGGAGTAGTTGCATTTGGCCTACCTTGAATTTCTTTTAACAGTATAACACGTGCTCGTACCGTTCGGCACTTCGATGGTTGATTCCCAACCCTCTCTACCGCTGAGCCGCATAGATTCTGAGGTATAGAATTTCGGCTAAACAAAAGGGAAATGGGACATATCCATGGAGACCGTGTAAGTCAAGTATCTATGTTTTTATCAACATTCAATTGACTAAATGCTAACGATTTTAGATGGTAACAGGTGACCTAAATTATGATACTTAACTCAATACTTGCAAGGAGATATCTTTTCATCTCCAAAAACCTCTTGGA
>JBAVTY010000664.1:0-1562 GCA_049696495.1 Candidatus Nitrosopolaris sp. | reverse complement strand
GGACACAAACGTATGGGGAAATGCTACTGTAAATGATCTAATACACGATGCAGAGAAAGCTTTGAATGTTCTCATACAGCAGCCTGAAGTAGATCCGAAGAGGATAAGTATAATTGGTCATAGTGAAGGTACAATTATTGCTCCAAGAGTAGCAATAGATAATTCGACGATGGTGAAGAATATAGTGCTGATGGGTACAGTAGCTCAGAATGCTAGAGATATAGGGCACTATCAAGTAAACCTACCCTCAGAGTACGCTACACAGGTATTGGATAAAAATCACACTGGATTGATATCAGTACAGCAAATAGCAAAGGATCCTCTGTTGCGGAATTTAGTGGTGCCATCTTCTGTTTTGCGTACTTTTTCGCATACTCATGATACCACAGTCATAACAAACGCTCTAAAAAAAGACTTTGCAAATAATATAACTAAGGCTGGTGACATAAGTATTGATAAACATCTTAGACCTTTTCTGATAAAGGGATATCAAAACTTAACAGTCTTCAATCTGTCCAAATGCAATAATACTAGAGGGTGTCCTCTATGGTTCAGTTCACAATTTAGTTTGATACCAACTCTAAGCATCATTGGTAATGTTTCTAAATCTACAGGTATCCTAATACTCAATGGAGAAAATGATTCTCAGACTCCAGTTCAACAAGCGTTTCTCTTACAACAAAGGCTGACTGAAGTAAATCATCCTGATCATACATTGATAACGTATCCAAATCTAGGACATGTATTCTATCCTTCATCTCAGTGGTCGACTGGAATTGGACCAATAGAACAGTATGTTTTAGCAGATATCTACGCATGGCTTGAAGCTCATTCAGGTCTTTCACATTCGTTTGCTACTACTGCCGCTGCCACTCATATGGCGCCAAATATGACTTCGAGTACAAATAGAACTTCCAACTCTTCCTCTAGTAACAACCGATGATTTTAGGTGTTTTTTGGCGTTGTTTGTATAACGACGACTTGAAAACCAACATATTTGTACTGTAATTGGAGTCGACCGTGACACCACAAGAAGAGATGAAGTAATGAATCTTACCAACGAACCACTAATCAATCGCATAACTAATGTTCTTATTCTAAAACAAAATAAATAAGAAAGTTGTCTGGGAACACACATCCAGGCTAGTAAGAACTCGAATATAGAGCTGTCATACAGGTAGCAGAAATAATGATTTCTCGACTGGATGGGTTGGCGGCTTTAGCCCTACACAGTATGGATCTACTGTAAATCACTCATACCACCATCATATCCCAACAGGTACGATTGCTGGTATTAACGGTGTTAATAGGGGCAATGGCGTAGACGCTGACTTCCCGACTGGCTGGGCATTCAGCAACTGAGATCGAAATATTTTTTGCGATAGATGTAGGGATTAGCGTCACTTGGAATGAAATTACAATAACCACTGTCTAGTTGTACTTCGGACTGATTAATTTAAGAAACTATATCCGATGCTCCCAGAAGCTGGTAAGCTATAATTTCATCTATGTGTGGACGTACAACAATTAGAACAAGGATGTGGACACCTGAGGGAATACGT
>JBAVTY010000663.1:0-2049 GCA_049696495.1 Candidatus Nitrosopolaris sp. | reverse complement strand
GATTTGGATTAATTAAATCAATAGGCTGGAACATAGAAGTGCTTAACAGATTGCAATGTGCAAACAAACTGGGACTAAAGGTGACACGATATGCGATATCGAATTAGGCAACAACCCCACACATGTTCGTCTTTTTGGCGTCGACTAATTATCGCTATTACCTATTTCAAGTGTAATCCCTTTAAGATTGAGATGTTACTAGAATAATCATGCAATATGAGGTATATACGGCGAAAATCTGAGACTGCAAACCCTACTAAAAGGAAGAATAAGCGATAATGCTTATCTCAGACGCTTACCCATAAAAATTCGGCAAATCACAGCTTGATCGTGGCTGTAATTAAATAAGAATTAAATGCTAATATTATTCCAACAAAAACAATTGAAATTATTGTTGTGATATTTCTATTTACAAATTCGCCCATTACTCTTTTGTTTCTTGTCAATAATACCAGAGGTATCATAGGCAATGGTATCATTAAACTGAGTATTACCTGGCTGTAGACTAATATACTGAGAGGATCATATCCTAGCAATAGTGCTATCGTAGTAGGAATTACATTAACAAATCGTGTCACAATTCGTCTTAGCCAGACGTTGACCTTCATCCCTAATAGTCCTTCCATCACAGCTTGACCAGCTAGAGTACCTACAACTGAAGAGGAAATACCAGATGACAGCAATGTAATAACAAATACTATTCCAGCCCCAGCACCAAATAATGGAATTAAGGTTTTGTAAGCATCAGATATTGAAGCTATATTAGAATAGTGTGCATTAAATGCGGCAGCAGCCATAATCAGTATAGCTGCGTTGACCATCCCTGAAATAGTAAGTAGAACGACATTTTCTCTAAGATGTAGCTTTCGTAATACCCTCTTTTCTCGAATAGATTTGTCTTTACTTTTATTTTTTGTAAACCAAGAATGTACAAAAAGAGCATGTGGCATTACCGTGGCTCCAATAATTCCAACGGATATCAATAATGCGTTAGAATTTGCAATTAGTGGAACGATGGAATGATAAAGGATAGCCGAAGGATCTGGCTTTGTGATAAATACTTCATACAAATATCCGAAACTGATTATTGATATAAGCAGTATAAAGATTTGTTCAAGTACACGGAATTTGCGAGTTGTCAATGCAAGTATTAAAATTACATCCAACGCTCCAAAGATAGCTGCATAGATCATTGGAATGTCAAATAGAAGGTTAAGTGCAATAACAGTTCCGAGATACTCTGCCAAGTCAGTAGCAGCTGAGGCTGCTTCTGCAGCTAGCCAATATGGCACGATGAATATTTTCTTTTTTAGTTTTTCGCGAATTATTTCTGGTAATGATTGACCTGTTGCTATTCCAATTTTTCCAGACAAATACTGAAGCATCATAGCCATTGCACTTGAAAGCCAAACTACCCATAGGAGACTGTAATTAAGAGATGCTCCGCCCGCAATGTCAGTACCATAATTCCCAGGATCCATGTAAGCCACGCTTACCATGAGAGCCGGGCCAGTGTAAAGGAATAGCCTGAGAAGAGATTGTTTCTTGGCTAAAAGATACTTCTGAAAAAACATTATTGATTTACATATGTAATAAAACTAGGGCTATATATAAAAATTAACCTATGCTAACATCATTAACCGTATGAATAAATGAACTATTCTTACCTGATTAATTGACCACCACCAAGAGTCAAATATAGAAAATTAAATATTCCAATATAGATTTAAACCAATCAATACTAAAGAGCAAACAGTATCTGATAGTTTGATGTATCTTAGTTCAGAAAATAACGTCACTTAACCACGACTTGCAGCTGTATAAATGCGTTTCTGAAATAGCGCATGTCAAATTAAATGAATTAGTCGATTAGATGAATAGTAGAATCTGTTAACAAACTATAAGATAGCTTAGGTTTTACCAGGCTTTGTAGAAACCATCGATTATTTTAGTAAGGTTAGTTATTCGATGGATATTGTAGGCTATACGTCTGAATGATAATTCTCTGTTCTGTGTTCTTACCAATCTTGATGTAATATGTTCTCCAAA
>JBAVTY010000662.1:0-4759 GCA_049696495.1 Candidatus Nitrosopolaris sp. | reverse complement strand
CTCTCGGGATTTTCTATACCTCTTATCACGGTAGAAATTTTTTTGTATTTGCCCCTGATTTCCTTTGATATAATAATTCTCGCTGTTTCCTTGTCCAGCTCTTTTATTATATCAGTAAATGTGTTTTCATTGTACTGATCTGACACTATTACTGATGAGGCAATTCAAGTTGAAAAGACTTATGGCGATAAGTGTAAATATATACTCGAGGGTCTTTGTTCTCGTAAATTGAGTCTTTTATTATAATAGCTTTTTATATATACGCACTACACAAGAAGTATGAAATTCGACTTTTTTAGTAGGAAGAAATTCAAATGTGATACATGTAAAGAGAAATTCAAAACAGAAACAGAGCTCAGACAACACAACAAACTAGAACATGGGGGGAAAAGATAGAGTAGCTTTGCAAGCTTGGTTAGTCTTAATCTAAAGTATTAACTTACCGAGAGTATAGGATCCAACTCTCCATATACTGGCTCTGCCAATTCGTGTTCAATGGTTAGCTGTAAAAATACCTGATTGAAGAAAGGTGGCGTATCTCTTTTCTTACCACTTCAATAGTCTTTTACTGCTTTGATATTCTAGCAATTTCTCTTCAATACCAAACTCTGCTTTGTTGCACGAATAATCGAACTAGCGTATGAACAGCAGCTATTTGTATGTGTATTAGAACCAACGGAAATTGATCGATACTGGAATATTTGTGTTACCGTTCAACTGCAACAGAATGGCGCAGTCGAGATCTCATGTCACTTTCAGAGGTCAACGTCCGAAGATAAGTCATGGTGCACATTTTTTATCGTCCAGGGATTAGTATAATTCAATCAATAGGTAGTTAAGTTTACTAAGTAGATCTCCTCCTGTACTAACCTCGATTAATTGCCGTTTAGGACGTTGTTGTGAAAGCGAACTCAGTTCACTTTTTATATACTTTCTTTTATACTCAGCAGGTAAACACTCTTCAATCCATTTTTCACTGATTTTGCCTTGGCTTTGGGGTATAGAGATGGGGTTCAAATAACACAAACAATGGATTGCAACAAGACGAACCAAACCAAGTAAATATACATGGAAATAACAATGACGTGAATATAAACCAGGCACAGAGCATAGTAACGGTGGTGATAACGGAGGCAATTCATATCATGAATTGCATACTACAGTGAATGTGAGTTATATATCTGTCATATTGTGTGCATGAAGACTTCCAGCAGTTGTGGTTATTGTAGCCCACATGATTATCTGTGAAAATGCCATGCCTCTTCCGTTGCAACAGGCTTTCTTAGTATATCATCCTGCTTTCATCAAATCTAGACCAGTCAAAAGAACATCGTTCACTAGTTCCATTACATTGATCTCGTCTATTCATGTAATAATCCGTTAACGCTATAATGAAGTTATTCCTGTATATAGTAATAATAACTAGTGTAGATCTTAGAGAATAGAGAAAATTAGGATTGCTATTGTGTGGTTCATAATTCTTCTATCCTTAATCTCTGCTTTCGGATAAGCCATCTACACTTTTTTAGATCGTAATAAGAACTACGAGTAGAAGATCATTTGAGAAAATATGAGGAAAATGGGCTGTAAGTATTTAACGTATTAATGATTTTAAGTAGCACTACAAAAACGTTGAAAAATGTCCTTGATTCCTAAAATAGGTGATGCTATAAATATTAAACTTATGCAAATTTGCAAATATTGTGACTACATTATTGAGTACGATGCCGAGCGACTTCGACATGTCCTAATCGATCACCCGACAAAGTGCCTGTATTGCAAGAATAGCTTGGATTACTCAAACAAGACAGAGCATATTTTAGAGGCCCACCCTCAACGCTGCATTCACTGTAAAGAGTATTCAATCGAATATCAAACACAACACTGACTGTTCAATCGCAATGATTATACATGCCAAGTAGGATACCACAGCTATACTTACTGCAACGGGTACCAGGTAGGTTACAACGCAGGACAAGGCGGACAAGATGGACAGACAAATAACCAACAATCAAATCTTCAATCAAACCAGCAACAATCATCGCAAAGTATTAGCAGTAGTGAGTCAAATCCAAACGTCCACGTGACCATCAACAATATTATCCCTAACAACAACAACGTAACATCAGGATCGGCACAAGGGCCTGGGACAGGTAATTGAACACACGGGAGATTTTGAAAATGGGAGTTATTGCTACTGAGTGGGGTAACTCCACTCACATAGTTACACCAAAAGAGTGGAAGGGCAAAAAAGTTGTGTGTTGGTTAAAGTCTGAGTGGGATGAGATGCGAACGGGTAAAAAATGATTGATGCTGCCAGTACAGCATTAACAGGCGGCGTCCTCCCGTTCGGAGGGAGCGCCCTATGCGGGGTTGTTATGGGGTTTGCACTTAAAAAACTCATCAAGTACGCTCTCATCATCCTTGGAGTAGTAGCGGGCGTGGTCTTTTTATCTATCCAATGGCTGTCAAATAACGGTTATATAGGAAAGGTACAATGGGATAAACTAGGAAATGACATCTATACTACTGGCCGACATCTAGCAACTCAGTTAGATCTCACAAATCTACAGCGGGTCTTCCATACCTTGGGGATCCCTCTGACTTCTGGTCTCGCTGTCGGCATGATCATAGGTTTTATGAGGGCAAAATAGGAGTGTTGTTAATTGGGAGATATTACCGGAGAAACTGTTGATGATTTTTGGACTAGTCGGGGTGTTGGTACCAGACGTGGTCTCTTAGATGATGTCCGCGAAGGTAGAACACCCGTCAATGAGATCATGTCTATAACATCGAGGCCAAAACTATGACACGTTTTTGCTCAGAGTGTGGGTCATCTATCACATTGATGAGAGGACATTACGAGCGCTGGTATAAAGATGGTAAAGGTGGTTGGTTGTGTGCTAGGGACTATGGTATAAGATATCATAATAGACATCCAGATCAAGGCCACAACTGGCGGCGTAAAAACAAGGATTACGTAAATGCTTACCAACGTAAATATCGCGCCGCTAAAAAGCAGGTGGCAGTAATATGAGATTAGGACAACGTCATTCCATAGAAGCTATCAATAAGATGCGATTGGCCAAACTAGGCAAAAAGCGTTCCAAGCCTTGTATGGCTCAAGTTAAGGAGAGGATCTAGATGATACTCAAAAAATTGTTAGATAAATTAGGTATAGAGGTTGTCAAGTCTGATAGATCATTTCGCGGGATGATCACCTGGGGCGGCATATTAAAGTATATATGAATGTTTTCTATGCGGTAAAGTATTTCAAGATATCAACGCATTAAATCGCCAACATAAAGATGACTGTGGTCCAAAGGAGGGCTCTGTATGATAACGACAATGCTTGGCTGCTCACGTTGTGGTCAAATCTACTACTCTGAGAAAAAATACAACAAGCATGATTGTACTATGGGTGAAGTTGTAAAGAGGTATTGGAGATGAGATTCTTTAAGCAACTGTTCAAACGTAAGGAGCTGTTTTCCGAGATCAGCGGACAAGATGAGATCAAGTGGATGTTAGACAAAGCGATAAACAATGAAGATGCTATACACATCCTATTAGTTGGTCCACCTGGGTTAGGCAAGACTCGTTTTTTAAAAGCCATTGAGAAAGAATATCCGGACTTGTCCTATTTTGCCCTAGCATCAGGATCTACTGGGGCCGGTATGATCAATCACTGCTTTGAAGATCCACCTAGGTTTTTGCTTATAGACGAGATAGAGGACATGAAGACATCGGATCAGGCAACATTGTTGTCGTTATTACAAGATGGTTGCTTGGTGGAGACAAAGGTTTCAAAGACTCGCCGACTAGATTTTACTTGCTCTGTGATAGCCACTTGTAATAGTACGGCCAAAGTCAAAGAGCGGTTGTTGTCAAGGTTTGCAATAATAGAAGTACAGTCTTATGATAGTCTGGAAGAGTTCAAGAAAGTTACAATGGATGTGCTCAAGAAGCATGAGTTGGCTTCCTACATTGCTGAACAAGTGTACAAATCATCTAGCAATCCAAATGTTAGAGATTGTGTACGGATCGCATCTATGGCTAGGACAGAACAAGATGTTCTAAGGATGCTGAGGATTTTGAAGCAATGACAATGCTTGACTCAAATATGTGCAAATGCAAACATCCGCTTTCACAACATCTTCCAGATGGGTTGTGTGAAAATCTGTTTTGCTATTGTTGGGCTTTTGACCAGGTGGAGAGGATGTCAACTGAAACAAAAAAATAGATGCGGTCTCTGCTCCCATTCCAAACTAAACCACGATGAACGCGGATGTAGGATTATGCTATGTAAGTGTGACATTGGCTTTTTCTTGGGCTGAAAAGCGTGATGGCTATGATGCTACTCGTTGCTGGTATCGTGATCATACGTATTTTCATACTAATTGCCACATGGCTAGATTCTAGACAAATAGGCGGCATCCAACTGCCAAGGTTCAGACATCTTGAGCACACTATATTGGTGATCTTTGTGATTATAGATAGGTAGGTAGGTTATAGGTAGGTTCTCCGGTAATACATACATATTTTAACGTAGTGATAATGCGTAATCATTAGCCGTATTAGGATATAGTAAAGCAGAAGAGATCGAGGAATTTGTAAGAGAATGCAAAATAGACCAGATTACTGTTGACGAACATTTAATTCAAAACAGATAGATAACATTGTATTTGTATGCCTCATATTATAGAAAGAATAAAATGCATCACTCTGCGTGCCTTATATTATGACTGAGAAATTCACAACC
>JBAVTY010000661.1:0-1709 GCA_049696495.1 Candidatus Nitrosopolaris sp. | reverse complement strand
ACCCTTATTTTCGCATCATTTGCAGAAAAAACACACCCATTAGGTGGTGTGCGTGTTGCTTTTACGTTCTCTACGCTGACATTTAGCACATAATTCTATTGTATCCTTAAGAATATCGTCATAATCCTTCATTAGAGCCGATTCAGAAGCTGCGACGCTGCACCCGATCGCAGAGACATACTGCTCGCGTACGTCGGCCCAATTCGTGTTCTAGAAGTCATGTTTTTTGTAGACTGTCACTCCACGATAGATATGCTGATTGGATTAAAAAATGTTTGATAATCCTAAAGCTGCCAGACTCTCGAACCAAAGGAAAGGAAGTGGGTTGATCAAATTGCAGGAATATTCTCTATCTAACTGCCATAGTTCAAATATATTGACGAGTGGTTCCAAAGCATAGAGGCCACCTTTGGTTGCTCCCAGTTTACAGCAACAAAAACGAAAAAAGCGGTCGACTGCTTTCGGGCCCACTAGTTGTCGTACCAATGCCTTGAGATACGCAACAGCAAGATGGTGCTGTAGAATGCCCCCGACGGCTCTCATGGCAGCGTATTCCAGACTCTCCAAGGGAGTGGTCACGTAGTCACGTTGTGTTCACATGGCCATAGTCAATTCCCAAACCTAAACGGCGGACATCATAGTAGCAACGGCAACAGCAATAACCGCGAACCACAGTTCGAAAATTTGCTTTTGCTTTTTAAATCTTCAATACAACATTAAAAAGGAATCCTCAGATCAAGTTTGGGGGTCAACAATCATTCCTTGTTGTAAGGAAGTACTCGAGTAGAGTGTGAGCTAGTATCGGATTCTGAGTACGGGACAGGATGTAAGTTACCAGTGTTATCGTACTTTCCAGATTCATGGTCCATATATGCCATTTCTTTTCTTTTCTGTGCCAGAGATGACTGAAGTTCATTTATCACCCTCTTAAATCCGGCTATTCAGTTCGTAAACCTCGTCTTTTCAATCTCTAACATATTTATCTCGTCTCTGAGGTGTTGTGCTTCCCATTGCAGGGTTCGTAGTTGATTGTATTTGGCATAGTCCAATACATTGATTATATCTTGTTTTTCCATTCCTAGACCTTTTACCATTCTGTATAATTCTAACAGGTCATGAAGATCATACTTAGCTTCTTCGTATATCTGGGTTAGTTTAAACAAGCCATCGAGTTCCCAATATTCTCGATAAATTGTTCGTACTTGATCAACTGATAAATCTAATGCAATTGCTACATCAACAGGGGACTGCAGTTCCGAAAACAGTTTGAGAGCCTGGGTAGTCTTCGATTTTGATTTAATATCATCATCCTCTTCCAATGGGCCTCTCTCTCCACCTGCTTCAAACTTTAACTTCTTTGTTATAGCTCCTATATCTCTAAATGACATATGTGTGAGTTTAGCAATTTCTCTTGTCGATTTACTCTCCTTGTAAAGTCGGATTACATACTCTTCCTTTTCTGCTCTGTTCATAGCCGGTAGCGAAGCCATGTTTTACTTCCTAATATAATATAATAAAGTCCATAATAGCTTGTTACCTGTTTTCTGTTGCTACCGCTTTATTGCCTACTGTTGCCGCTATGTTTCTACCTGTATTACGTCTGCGACCGCTTTATTGTCCACGGTTATCTCCAAGTTTTCACATGCTTTCAGCTGCTACCTCTGTTACCACAAGGATTAAACTGTGCGAGGACTATGCATGTTATACCC
>JBAVTY010000660.1:0-4238 GCA_049696495.1 Candidatus Nitrosopolaris sp. | reverse complement strand
CTTCTAGAGATATCTGATAGTCCTTCAATTCCTTTCTTCTCGTATCTGCTCTTCCACTTGTAGTATGTCTTTCTGGAAACACAATACCTCTTACAAATATTAGATACGGTGTCACCAGTCCATTCCTTTTCATGTATTTGATTAAACTTTGTTCTGATTTCTATATGAATACACTTCCTGACAGAAGTGTAACCCATGTTGGTAAGCTATATTGTCACCTATGTACGGAAGTACAACACCTAGCCTACAGGCGACTCACTACCAAATCCAAGGAGAAACGCCGTCACAAACCGCTTATATTCGAAGCTGACAATTCAGCGTAGATCTGAGTCCACGCATTATAAGAATACCGAGAACCGCCGAATATACTATAAGTACTATGCTATCAAAATCTTTTAAAGCGAGGCCCTTGGGACGTGCGGTTCTGGCTTGGTCACCTAAATTAGATATCTATTCCGTGGTAAGTTGTTGTCTCTGTATAGCAATATCTCCTTGAACTACCGAGGGAGTAGCGCTAGAAGCATCGTAATATTCTATGGCCCTACTGAGTAGTGACTTTCTACTGCATTGCACTAAAAAATTCTTTAACTGAATCAGATATTGCTTGATTCTGTTTATCGAGTGTGTTATCATTCGAAATGTCCAATGTACCTTGCTTTTGTTTAACTAATGCTTCGAACTCTCTAAGTTTATTCAGGTATTCGAAAGCTTGCTCGTCACTCTCATATAGAAAGAATGTTTCAATCATGTAACCCATACTCTTCAGTCTGTTTAAAAGATAATTCGTCTTGGAACTAGGATCATTTAAAGATGAAACTTTAGACTCTGAAAAGGTGATGATATCGGGTTTAGTGCCTCTTATTAGACGTAATGCACGTTCGAGATTTCCAAAGTCATGTAACTTTGCTTCTGGTCCTGTTCTAGGTATGTAACACTCATTTTGTAAATCACCAAAGTAATCCACGTCAATGTCTACGACACTATCATTCGATAATAATGACGAAAATGCTACAGGATCTTTTGGCGGACTTAGCTTAATATTCAAGTTAAATACTTTCTTCGAGAATTCTAAGAACTCTCGAATTGCTTCAGTCTCTGTTGAGAAGTTGAATATTTCTGGAAACCTGTTTTGCACGAGTGTTATATTGCCTTCGAGGCAAACTCTAGGAGTTATTATGTCTATATCTGTATAGGGAAATGCTTTTGACATCAGCGTGTGAGTTCCACCATCTGTGAATGCATACCTTAAACTTCTATTATCATAGATCATGGACAAAACTTGTTCAAGTATTCCTAATAGGTTCGTATCTATATGCGAGTCAAATGATAATATTCTGTCTGGTTCTACACCTTCACATTTTAGGGCGTCTAGAGAACAGGAATGAAAACTAGACAAAATCACTTTTTTCATTTCTTAATATTCTAATGCTTGCAACATGGCATAGTGTAGTACCACCGCTTTGTCATATCAAAAGAGGCAAATCATGATAGATGCGACGAGTATCCATATATCCCAGTTCTAGATGCTTGAAAAGTCTTCAATCGTCATCATCCCTGACTGTCTTGATTATCTTCCCAAGTTCAGCCTCTATGTCATCCATCTCCTTTCTAATCAGTTCGACATGAGTTATAACGCCTGATCTGCTAATCATACTATTGTTTACGATTTTTTCATCTATCTCGTCTAGTAGATTATTTATCTCGCTAACCTTTTCACGTAAGTCTCCAGTGATAACTTTCGTCTTGTATTCCTTCGTCTCTCGGCATCTCATAGGACAATTCTCATCGCACGTGCCTGGGCACTGATCGTCGAACATATGATGCTCGTTCATATCATTTTCAGTCTCGAATTCTTTGTCACAATGCCTACATATCACTTGGTTTGGTCACCTCAACATGATATCCCCCGCTTTGTCTATCACTCTTTGTCTCCCTACCTACCTAATATGTATTGTCTACGTCTCTCCAACTTCGATAATCTTTCTTCGACCATAGCTAGTATATCTTCCAACTGTGTGAAGCGGTCTTCGTTGCTCTCTATACTATCTATTGTACCATCTTCTAAATCATTTAGCCAACCATTAGTTGAACTAAATTTTTTGACAGGAACTTTAAGAGAGCACATTAGTTAAGAAATATCTATATGGCAGGTAATTTCTGACGAGATGCACGACTCGCCTGCATCCTTGATGTCTCGCTGTAAGCAGCTTTCCTTCTTGGATTATCAGAACTTAATGCAATAGTAATAAAATTGACAAAAGCTCTTATCGAAGCTATATTTTGTACAGTCCAGACCAAAGTGGTCATAGGGCAATAAGGGCATTAGGATGATCTGTTACCTATGCTCTCGAACTTTTGTTAATACTTGCCCTTTGATTCTATCTCTCTCAGGCACAAGAGCTAAATATCTTGTTGCTGAACCCCTCTGTATGCCGGGTTCAAACCCCCTTGGGCCCACTTTAAAGTGGGTTCAAAGTTTTAATAAGGGTAAGATCCGGCCTAAATAGGAATCACCACGTTTAGAGGCAAAATATTTCAACCAACATTAAGTGCCAATTCTTACACCATATTTATAGAAGGTCTAAAATCTGAGGTAACCAAAGCAGCGTATACTTTTGCCCTTCAAAAATACATGAATTATCTAAACATCGATAATCCTGATAATTTATTAAAATATCAAGACAATTCCAAATTCATACAAAACCAGATAATTGAGTATTTGATATATTTGAAGAATCCGCCTGTTTCGTTAAGATATGCGACAAGAAGCCAGTATGTCGCAGCAATAATCACCTTTTACGATTTAAATGAAGTTGTGTTGAACAAAAAAAGAATCTACAGATATCTTGGTGAGGAAGAGAGACCAATTGAAAACAGAGGATATACCACAGAAGAAATAACAAAAATGCTTGAAGTATGCGATGAGCGAGTCAGAGCATTAATTTTATTTTTATCTTCAACAGGTGTAAGAATTAGAGCAATTATTGAACTAAAATTAGAAGACCTAGTATCTGTTCCTGATTATGATATATATCAAGTAACGGTATATTCCGATGCAAAAGAACGCTATTTAACTTTCACTACGCCAGAAGCAGCAAAGGCCATAAAGGTGTACCTGAACTATAGGGAAAGATATGGTGAAAAATTAACACCTAAATCGCCAGTCTTTAGAGATCAATTTGATAGGAATGACCCTGCTTCAGTCCACGATGTTAAACCCTTAAAGCTCAGAACAGTAGAACGGTTAATCTCGAGAGCAATAGAAAAATCAGGGATAAGAACAGTAGAAACAATTACTGAACTGCATGGTGAAAAAGGAAAGATTAGAAAGAATGTCAGACTCACGGCTGGATTTAGAAAGTTTTTTTGATACTCAGCTAATCTATGCACGAGTAGAGCCGCGCACAAAGGAAATGTTCATGGGTCACAGTATAGGTCTAGATGATCACTACTTTAAACCAGGTCATAACTACGTTTTACAAGAGTATCTAAAAGCAGTTGATAATCTAACAATAAATGAAGAAAACAGACTAAAGATTAAAGTCGAAGAATTAACTGCCAGAAATGAAAGTAATGAGTATGTAATTAACAGCAGGCTTCAACAAAAGGCGTTGGCACTAGAGGAGAAATATGAACGAGATATGAAAGTTATTCGAGAGGAAATGAATCAACAATTTAGCCAAATTATGCTTATGATTCAGCAGAACCCTGGATTAGCTCACATCAAACCAGATGTATTATCGAAGAAAATAAAAGAATAATAGAGATTCGTTGCACGTTTAACTACTTATATCATTTTTTATCTAGATTTTGTGCTTGCGTCGTTTTAGGTTTGTAATTGACTCTCTCGTATCTCGATATGATCTTTCTCCAATCCTTAAGGATTTCTATATTTTCGGAAGCATAACACTATGTAAAAGTCGTAAAAGACTATGAGAAAAAGTATAGGTTGAATGGATATTTTTAAGCCCTTTTTTTGCAATTATTACAGTAAAATATTTTGAAATATGGCATATTCACCGACATTTAAGAAGGAAGAATGTAAAAAATTATCCAATGAATCCCAAATGGATAATTTAGTTATTTCTGACACGATAAAAGCTGCCTGTAACCCTACTAACGAAGAGGTAGAACAAAGAAGATTAACGTTAAGACACTCGTCAGCCGCGCGTGTGTTGACTAATAATGACTTGGAAGAAACTGAGGACGCTGGTAGTAATAGTGGAGGTGAATCACTA
>JBAVTY010000659.1:0-2438 GCA_049696495.1 Candidatus Nitrosopolaris sp. | reverse complement strand
ATATGACTTACTTCTCTTAGATATCAAAATGCCAGAAATAGATGGTTTTCATTTGTATCAAGAAATGAAAAAGATAGACAGCAAGGTCAAGGTATGTTTTTTAACAGCCAGCGAGATGTATTATGAGCGGTTCAGAAAGGAAGAAGAATTCTGTGCAATAGACAAAGATCTATTTGTCCGAAAGCCAATTGGAAATGAAGACTTGATTTAAAAAAAATAAACACAATGATCAGCCAGGCCAAATAATAACAAACAAATGATATCACAAAGCCCACAAAAGCCTCTCCTTATACCTACATTGTCAGCGGAGGAACTTCAGTTAGCAGAGTGCTATCCTACATATGCAAAAGCTTTGGCACAAAATAGTGGAGATCGGCAGGTCGATATCGATATTGAGCAGAAGGAGATTCAAACTACAAAGGATGACATAGGGTTAATTATCACAAACTTATTTAAGTGACTCTTCACCACAGGATGATTTTATACGCCTTATACGAAATCCTCTTGAAGTACTCTATCACGAGAACCCAACTAAACACGTGGTTATTTTGATAGATGCTCTTGACGAGGCTCTTATAAATAAGGATAAGGTGAATATTGTTGATTTACTCACAAAGACTCAATATCTTCCATCAAATGTACGTCTTATCTTGACCTTGCGTCCTGAAACCGGCATATTGCGCAATTTACGACGCTATATACCAGAACCAGAAGAGATCTCTCTGACGTCTGGAAGAGGCTTAACTTATAGTGATCATGATGTAAAGCAATACGTCCTACACACATTAACAACTAGTCCGCAATTGCCAGACAAGTTTATCTCAAATCTTTCCAATGATGCTTTTGCAGACGCCGTAAAATCCAGGAGCGATGGAAACTTTCTATATGTAAAGCATCTTATACGAATGTTAACTGAACAAGAAGAAAAAATCAGCTTGGAATCGCTTGATTGCCGTTAGGATTAGATAAAATCTATATTGAGTTACTTGATCGAATATTGAATGATAATAGAAATTCGTGGGAGCAAGAATATAAACCGATTTTAGGCGTATTAGCTGTAGCACAGGAATCTTTAATCGAAGATCTTATATCTGGATTTGTAAGTATGGAGAATGCTAAAACAAGGAGAGTATTGGTATCTCTGCGACAACTCTTGGATGTGAACGACTCTTTACCTGCGACTCAACGCACATATGCAATATTTCATCTCTCTTTTGCTGAGTTTCTCTTTGATGCTGACAGAGCGGAAGAATACTGGTGTGGTGAAACTATGAAACTAAACAACAGCATTTGAAAATAGCCAAGTTTTACCTTGAAAAATGGGGAGGGTTAGAAGGGGCATTACCTAACCTTTCATCAAATACATTTCTAGATGAATATCCGTCGCGGTATCTTAGCTTTCATCTTCTTCAATCTAAGCAGAGAAATGCTCTATTTGATCTAGTAGATACTTATAGATGGTATAATGCTCAAATTAGTAAAGATCCATCTAAGGAGAACTATATCAATGATATAAGGCGAGCTTGGTTGGCAGCTGAAGAAGTAAATGTATATGCAGCAGAACATGATCAGCCTATCCCGGTGATGCATCGAGATATACGATCGTTGCTAAGCCCTTCAATCCCAACTGGATCTTGGAATCGGAATAGGCGACGATAAGTCTCAACCAGATATTAGATTCTTAACCGATAGGGAATATGATTATGAGGTAGACACACAACGAATAAGAAAATTTGAGGTAGACGCCAAGAGAAATTTAGATCGGTTAAGTAGTCAATTAAAGTTGGATTTTTGTCAAGTGACCCGGTAATCCAGCAATTAAACTTGAATAGGCGAATTTCAGGAAACTAAAAACAATCGTAATAAATTCTCGCAGTCCAATGCTAGCTGGTATTCGGTTGATATTTCTTACTCACCGATGAATGACCCTCGCAATAAGTTCGCCGTTAAAATATATTGTGTATCTTTCGTGCCAATCGTTCCCAATATCCCATTCCGTGGAAACTATACAATTGAAAACTAAATGCTACTAAATAAAATCAATTTAATAGTAACTGCAATGGTAGTCCTAATGCTTGGTCTGATGCCTGTACTATATGCACATAATCAGGATTGGAATGATGGATTCAAATCTGGTGCGGGCAGGAGATGACGGAGATAGTTGTCCTAACAATGGATATAACGATTCTCAATGTGATCAATTCAACGATGGATATGAGGGCGGCATTGGAAAAAATTTAAGACACTTTACAACTTCTGATATCTTCTTCCATATTTTTTCAAACGGTAGAAGTTACTTGTTGTACTGCCATACATAGGTGACAATATAGCTTACCAACATGGGTTACACTTCTGTCAGGAAGTGTATTCATATAGAAATCAGAACAAAGTTTAATCTAATACGTGAAAAGGAATGGACTGGTGACACCGTATCTAAT
>JBAVTY010000658.1:0-4508 GCA_049696495.1 Candidatus Nitrosopolaris sp. | reverse complement strand
CATGTACATATATAACTACAAATTAACACATTGTTAGTCTAATTCTAATTGGCTGTGCTCGTGAATATCCCTCAATACCTCCTATATTTTATTTCTGAATACTCTGAATTGCTCACGTAGGAAGAGTGGGCTATTTGCGGACTTGGTATTGGCTGGTCTAAAGATGAATACCAAGTATCTAATATCCCATTTAAAGATAGAGGAAAAAGGGCAGATGAATTTATTCAAACACTAAAAAGAATATGGACAGATGATGTTGTGGAATTTAAGGGCAAGTTTTACAATATACCTGCATCAAAAATAGGACCTAAGCCTATTCAAAAACCAAATCTTCCGATTTATGTGGGAGGGTTTGGTCCAAATACATCTTCAAGAATTGTAAATTCCGACGCAGACGGCTGGCTAGGTCTGGCCGTGGGACCTCTTGAATATCTTGAGAACACTTTAAAGACGATAAAAGATATTGCAAATAAAGCAAACAAGGATCCAAATAACTTTGATGTAATTCTTTTAACATACCCTAAAATAGTTGATTCAAAAAGCCAACCAACAAATGAAGGTCAAAGATTTCCATTAACAGGAACAATTGATCAAGTAGGCAACGATATACAAAGAATAAGACAGATCGGAATAAATCATATAATATTCGCGTATAATTTTATCCCTTTAGGAAGAGATCTTGACAAGATGATGGACATAACAAAGCAGCTTTCTAAGTTTGCTAGATAATGAAAATGAAGAGCGATGTAATCGGATGATTAATCATCATTCATTCATTCATATTCTTCCAAGTTATTACTTTTTGCGGAACTATCATTATAACATATTCTCCAATACTGATTTCTAGTTTATTTACTACACCTAGAAGTGATGTAGTAACTACTGATGACTATTATCATATTAGTGCATGAGGAGGATAGCGGTCGTTTATATGCGAGACACAAAAGGTATTTTTAATAAAATATCGAAGCCAAAGATAGCATTAACCCATACATGCACAAATCTGAAGGCAAATTCATGGTACTGAAGGGAATATCTGTGTGTGGGTGTTAGCGTGAGGTTTGTTCACCTCTGTGTGTTAGCGATTTTGTTCGGCTTGTCAGCGAGTATAGACTCGAACAACTGAACGTCAAGAAACGAACAACCTTGTAGTAATAAAATACCACCATCGATATTATCATCGGACTGAAGTTAATTTTCCAGTAAAAAGAGAACTCGAAAATGTTTGTATTGTAAGTCGATAATCTTTGAAAAATAGATATTAAGCTCCCTTCTATAAAGCAGAACATTCCTGATATGACTGCATCCGCAAATAAATCCACAGACGATGAGAACAGCAACAACAAAAAACAAATCTCTACAGAATTTCCATTTCGATCAAACTTTGTTGAAGTTCATGGTTCAAAAATTCATTACATTGATGAAGGTAATGGCGAACCTATTCTTTTTCTTCATGGAAATCCAACATCCTCATACTTATGGAGAAACATAATCCCACATCTAACGGATAAGGCTAGGTGTATTGCTCCAGACCTAATCGGAATGGGTAATCTGACAAGCCAGATATCGAATACAGGTTCTTTGATCATGTAAAATATATTGAAGGGTTCTTCGATAAAATGAAGCTAAAAGACATAACTCTTGTTGTGCATGACTGGGGATCTGGCCTAGGGTTCCATTATGGAATGAGAAATGAAGATAAAATAAGAGGAATCGCATTCATGGAATCTATTCTATTTCCTCTTGAAAGTTGGGATATGTTTCCCACAGAATTCCGAAAAATTTTCCAAAGCTTCAGAACTCCTGACGTTGGATGGGATATGATTGTAAATCAGAACTTCTTTGTTGAAGAAATGCTGGGAAAACTTGGGGCGGCTAAGTGAAGAAGAGATGGCATACTACAGAGAACCATTCAGAAAATTAGAATATAGAAAACCGGTATGGAGATGGCCAAATAAATTCCAATTGAAGGAAAACCTGAAGATGTAACCAAAGCTGTAAGTGAATATAATCAGAAACTTCAGAAATCTAATGTCCCAAAACTTTTGATTTATGCAGAGCCAGGGGTATTGATTACTAAATCAGTGGCAGATTGGTGTAAGAAGAATCTCCATAATCTTAAGACAACTAATATTGGAGCCGGAATCCATTATTTGCAAGAAGATAATCCTCATGCCATTGGCTTAGAAATCGCGAAATGGTATGAGAATATACAAGTTTCATAAAGGTAAAAGCTATCTACCAATATGAATGACAGAAAAATCGCAGTGATCACAGGTGGAAACAGCGGTATAGACCTTGCCACGGTGCAGCGTTTCGTAGAAGATGGCGCCTACGTTTTTATCCGAGGAATTATTTCGAATATGCGGAGAACACACGTCTAATGAAGGTAAGGGTTTCGGGGGAGGAGAATTACAATGAGCAAGGCGATTGAAGAGAAAAACAAAGCACTTGTCATTGAAGCTTTCGACACACTCTTCAACCGACGTGACTACATAGCAGCTGAGCGCTATTGGTCACCCAAATACATCCAGCAGTGCTCACATCGCACCTGGTCGCGAGGGCCTGTTCAACCTCATTAAGAGCATCCCGCCAACACTGAAGTATGAATCAGGAACGATTGTGACCGATGGAGATTTCGTAATAGTCCACGGTGTCCGGGCTTCGGGCAGCCTGTGAACTGGATTGTAGCCGACATCCTTCGTATCAAGGACGAAGTTCTGGTCGAGCACTGGGATGTGATTCAAGACGAGGCCACTCATGAGCAGTCAAAGAGCGGCCTTCCCATGTTCGGGGACAAGTTTCCAGAGTGAAGTCGGGATTCTGAAGTTCCATCGGTTACCCCGAGACCTAGGTCACGTTCAATTGGGCCGTGGCGGCCATTAAAGCTGGCTCTAGAAACACATGGGGCGCTGACTGAAAGAGAAGCCCTTTACACCTGGTTTTCTCGAAGGATATTCGGAAAAGAGATCGACCTCTAGCATGATGAAAGTTGCAAATAAAGGTCAAATTTGAAAGAGCTTTCGCGTATCGTGTATAAGCAATCATCATCTATTGTCGCTGCGTCCATACGCCATAATATTTAATCCATAGTCAAACTGCCGCGTTTTCATGCAGCGAAAATTTGGGATATGATTCTGTGTGGAGTAACGGTAACGTAATTTTCATTACATCAAAAAATCAATACTAACCTGAACTATCACTTACGTATTGAGTCTCTTCCCAGATGAAGCCGTACTTACCAAAGAGAGGCTTTGCGGATGGGTTACCATGATGAAGACATCTTTTCGAATCTACAGTATTACACCATTGCTCGTAAATTACCAATAGAAATGAATGAAATGGCCAGAAAATTGGGTCTGATGACGAAGTATACGCTTCATGTTGCTTTCAAGTGACAAATTGGGCCGGATGATCTTTTATATCAAAAAGATTACTCCAAGTATATGAAAGTTGGTATAACGTTACCCAACCTTGGACCACAAGCAACAAGAGGAGGAAGTGATATACAAAGACTAAAAGATATGGGAGTAGAGGTTGAGAGAGTCGGGCGGGACATCCCCATGTAGAATCCTTATGTGCTGCTATACACGTGGAATTGAAACCAGCATCATATCCATCATTGAATTGATCCCAAAACAACGTTAAGGCAGCCTTGTTGCGTTTGTGTGGCTCATATCTGACAGTGAAAAGGATCTCATCACGTTCCCATAACTCGGTTTCTGAATACGGACTTACCCTTTTGGATTTCTTCGTTTTAATTCTAGCAAAGGATGGAGTTTCCCAATCTGACTGTGATGCTATATCTTCAGAATCTTTGCCTCTCGCATTGTAAAGCCATCGAAAGAAAAGCTTGAGTCTGGTAAGATAGTTATTCCATGTAGTAATCCACTTCTTTTCATTATCTTCTGTGTTTATTTTGGTATCTAGTACCACACATGGTTGACATTTTAGCTTCCTAAGATAGTTGACACTCTAGTCTTGGAGTGTAATAACAAGTGGATATAATAGAAAATAGGTACAGAATGATAATTGAACCTGAACGCGATTTTTCATGGCTTTTCGACGGACTTCATTAAGAACCTTTAGAATTGATATTTTCCGAACATCGGATTATTCTTACCTAGTTTAGATAATCGTATCTTATCTATGGGTAGATGAGAGTGTTTTTTTAGCCATTTTATACTATACTCTAGGTTCATTTCCATTTGAGGCTTAAACAATCTATGACAACTGATACGTGTTCATTTACCAAAGCGTACTAGTACGATTTCTGGTACCTAATGATATGAACTGTAATCTCTATAAAATTCTTTCGTAAAAAAGCGGGTTTTTGTCTAATTATACACGGCAGCATAATCACTAGTGCGTACAACTGAAATTATTGTAACACTGGAATAGCTATCCCTAACAGCACTGCTTTACTAATCCACTACGATTTGTAGACCGATTTACCTAGCGAATTTGGAAAGCTCTTCGGACATATCAATCATCTCGTCTACATTACT
>JBAVTY010000657.1:0-4428 GCA_049696495.1 Candidatus Nitrosopolaris sp. | reverse complement strand
CCTTGTATTTCTGGTGTAATTTGAAGTCTCTTTCTATAATTTTTGACTTCGTAGAGACATAGTATGGAACGTCATACTTCTGCAATACTTCAATACATTTTTTTGTTAAACCATACTTCACTTCTGCGCGCTGGTAAGCGTCAGTAGCTGACGATATCATTACCGGTTCTATACTTTCATATTTCCAAGATTTTAACTGTCTTTCCAACACTTCTGCGACATTGCTTTTAGCATAAATTTTGATATAGAATTCAGGAGACCACTCATACGTTGCGTAACAATAGCCACATCTGTGTTGACATCCTTGGTATGGATTAATCGTGACTCCTTTGTGCCCTTCAACTGTAAATTGATGTATGACCGACTTGGAGTCTTTTTTTTGAAAAAGAGGTGATTTTTTTGTATACCATCTATTCACGATCAAGCAGCAGCACTTCCTCACATCTACTAAATGAAAAGTGAAACCCCTATATGGGAGAGAGGGAGGTGCATCTGATGCGCATTAGATGGCTCTTCTAGGCTCCTCTAACAATTGTTTAAGACTGCAACCACTCTAGCAAAAAAATAACCATGTGAACATCTTCAGATAAGATAAAGAAAATAGATTTTCTCTATACAATGGTAGGACTGATGAAATATGATTATAACTACTCCCTACCTCGCAGTAGCAGCTACGGCTTATTCTAAGGGAATAGAAAAGCTTAAACTAATAAATATTGATTTCTATAATTAAGGATACAGAATTTGTGAATTACAAAGAAAGAAGGCTGAAGTGTGCCACAGAGACAACAAGAAGATTTAATTAAAAGAGTCATATCGTGTAGTTTTATGTCTCTTGCAGAAAACGAGCAAATTGCACGGGATTTCATTGATGAATTATTAAACAAAGGGAATCTGGAAAACATAAATAGGCTTGTTACTCCTGACTTCATATACCATAGTGTCGCAGAAGACCTTAACGGAGTGGAAAAATTTAAAAAATGTGTTGCATCAGATCATATTACTTTTCACGACATCCGATACACATTTGTAGACAGCATAGCAGAATATGGCAAAGTTGCCATTGTTTGGATTGTGGAGGCTAAGCTTGAAAAGGAATTTCGTGGTATTCCAGCAACTCACAAGAAATTTGAAACTGTGGGGGTCAATATCTTTCATTTTGAAGGTAATAGAATAAGGGAAGCATGGGCTGTCGCAGATGGGCTTACTGCAGCGTTACAGCTTGGTGTTGTTAAGACAGAATCTAATGAGTCCAGATAGATATTTCTGTTTTAGTTTCCTAGACTTATATGAATATCGTAACATGTAAAAGAAGGGATATGCTATCTATCAATTTCTAATACCATCACATAAACTTGCCAAAAACACGCTTAAGGCCGATTTTGGCAAGGCTACAATGATAATATACACCATAACAAATAAAGATCATTACATTGAGAAGTATGTAAGAGGTAGGACAAGACGATTCAGGAAATTGGACCAGATGCCGTACAACAAATTTATCCTACTAAACCAGGTAGTACAGAATTTTATCTAAACATGAAGGATCCTTACATCGGCGGAGCCTATACAAGTCGACGAACGGCCCAATTTAATATTTCATTTGGAAAGGGCAGCCAATTTCCGTTTACCAGACATATAACTACACACATGACAGACGGACTTATATACTTCAATACAACTGGAAGTCCTATTTCGTACGCATCCGGGGGATCTGGCAGAAGTGTCCGCTTGGATGTTTATCCTGATGGTGGCAAATGGAATAACAAGACAACGTATCATTGGCAGAATAATCAGGGGTTCCTATATTCGCTTCATTCAATTGGTTCCGGGGAATTTACCACATTTATTCGAGTACACGGCGATCTTCATAAACACCAAGCCTACGCGCATAAAATCGGTGGAAGGGATGAGGACGGAATAAGAAGCTTAATTGAGATGGTTTATCCAACCGCCTCGCATGACAACATACAGTTGAATTACAATTACGCCCATTTTCCCTATGTCAATACTACTCCAACACGCACAATTCAAAATCCACCTCCACTATCTGATGATGGACGATGGATCGGATTGAAAACTGTGCATAAAATCGCGGCAGATAAATCATATTCTGATTGGGAGATGTGGATAGACAACACACCGTTTACCACAACGGGGGTAGCAAACAGCTGGGTACTGGCAGCCTCCTATCACGATGTTGGCACCCCAGGCTATAATCATATTCCTTTGACTTGGCAGTGTCAAAAAGACGTTTGTCGTGTAGACGGATTTGAAAGTGTTGATTTTACATTAATTTCTGATAGATCGATAGCAGATATAGAATAAAATTATTAAATTCGCCACTCTCAGATATACACTCGTATTCAGCTATGACATTGCTGTGATTGGTTCGAAATTACCATTATCAATTTAAAAAATAAAACCACAACACTGCGCGCGCACATGGTCAACCTTAGTGCCACCCTATTCCGTATACGTCAAATTCCAATTGGCCTATAATCTTTGCCTTTAAATTCCTCATTTCTCTTCCTTATCCAGTATTTAGTCCCTATTTTGTGGCCAACAACATCCTTGCAAGACGAGCTCAGCATTGTAAGCAGCTGTGGCCTGATGAGGGAATATTTGCGAAGGCCAGGGGCGTGTTCTACTATAAGGGCGAGAAGTATCCGATTGAGTTTGATGCAATAGAAGAACTTGCTTCTAAGGCTGCTATTAATATCGTTATAGAAAAAGAGGGAGTGCCTGCTGTCCTGGAGCCATACGCTGACAAATGCGGTGTAGCACTGATAAACTCACAAGGACGGTTAGTAGATTATGTTAAAAATTTTGTAAGAGCAGCCATGAAAGACTCAGTTGTTGTGACTTTGCTAGATGATGATAAGGTTGGACATGATATGGCTGAATCGACCAGTGCTATTAAAATCGGCGTCAGTAAAGAGACGGTCTTCTGGCTTCAACAGAACGGCTATCCAGATTTAAGGCTCGAAGAGTATTCTCCTGACGGTGGGTATAGTCGTGAGTACAGAATAGAGATAGATGCTACTTTAGCAAAAGTTAAGGCTAAAGGACTTTGGAAATACATTATGCACAAGTTGGAAGAGCTTGTGCCAGCTAGCTATTCATCAGAATGTGTCACATAGGATGCATAGCAATAGTGGACATATTGGGACGCAAAGGTTTTGCCATGGCATAGGGTCCAGACTGGTTGAAGATCTTTTTACCGACGATAGTTGTTCCAAAGGAAGATGCAAGGTGCTCCAGTTTGCAGGTACCTTTGATAAGAGCCCAATTCGTCGTAATTAGGCCAAACGAGTGTATGGTTGCTGTCCATTTTATTACTATTCTGCTTTGTTGCACTATTAATTATGTTATAAGGATATGGCCATTTGGCGATGTAGGCAGGTGTTAAATTCTTCCAGCAATTAATTTTCGGATAGGGTCTTAATAGATTGAATAGACCTAGTGTTTATTGGACCAGAAATCTTCAATCGCACGATCCTTATCATCCTTACATCAATCTTTATTTGTCTGGTTATCTTGGTAAGAATCGTAAGATTATAAGTATGGTGCCGTCTAGAGTTTCCCACGCAGCCAACCGGTCCAGAATCTATGCATCAGCGGTCTGAATTTGCGGCATAAAAAGAGTCGATCAAAAAGAGGCTCAGATGCATTAGACAGACCGACCGCGTATCAGCTTATGCTCGCGCGACATGCTGAACTGTAATGTTGTTCTCGTCTACTGACATTATTAGATAGCATCTTCTATTTTTCTCGTCATTGGGACCAGATTCGTAGATGAATAAATTGATACTTAACTTATCGCATAAGCGCCTTTCGATGGTCTATCATCCTTATCAATCATTGTAGGAATTGTAGTACTGTTATCTGATGCATTTATCATATGAATTGTCTGCTTAAAGTCATATGACACGTTTGAACCTATCTTTCTTATCGCTAGATCCATAGTGCTAATGATCGCACGCTTTAACGAATTAACCTCAACCATGTCTCCTCCCGCCCGCTCTGGGATGACAAAAGCCTGTCTAGTAGATCGTCTAAAGCAACATTTAGCAACAGTTAATGGACACATCACAGCTACTGATCCTGAAAAAATTTATGATAACCGAAAATATTACAATCAAGCTCATAATCTCTTAACGATGGGTGCATGCAGACATCGACCTTTCTAGGGGTTTTAAGGGTTTTAGACAAAAGGGATCGCAGTTTTGTACTAAAACAAGCCGTAGGCAGGATCTTCGAGGATATAAATTCTAAGCTATATCATGACAGTATCTCATGTGTTTTGGAGGTGAGATTGGTAGATTGAATGGACAAGAAGATGATAATGGCAGTAATGGCCGCAGTAACGAAGATGATATTGAACGACTGAAAAAAGGATTAGTTGCGGATCAAGAAGATGTACCA
>JBAVTY010000656.1:0-5180 GCA_049696495.1 Candidatus Nitrosopolaris sp. | reverse complement strand
GCGGCGTAATTAGGGGACACACAGGCATTTTCAGCACCCAACTTCGTCTGGTCAGTTGATCCGCACAAGATACTTCGTATCAAATAGAAAAATCCATTTCTTCCTGCTGCCTTCCACCACAAGTATGATTCTCGTGCGTTGCAATCTCTATCGGTATCATTTTGCCCGAAGATGACTTATTATTCGGGTCAAAGCTGCTATGATAGGTACCACCATAGTTAGCCATGCTTAAGCCTCTCTATTGTACCTGTCGCTCAGCACCACTACAGTGTCATTAAGCCTGCTTACCTCTTCGTCTTTATTTTCCACTGCCAGCCTCATATCGAGATAACACTTCTTCATTATGTCAATCTCAGCATTCTCTACTTTCAGCTTTTCCACTTCATGGCGAAGCTGTTTCTCTTGCGAAATAGTCAATGCGTCTACGGCCTTTAGATAATCTTGCACTATTTCAGTTTCGATTGGCCTGTAGTAAGAATCACTTATTCCAACGCTATGACCCATCAGGATTTCAACGTTGATTGGTTTCATTCCTGACTGTTCAGCCCTCGTCTTAAAATATTTCCTAAAACCATGCACTGAAAATTCATGCCTTCTTTTCTTGTCCTTCCTTATTCCTATTGAATGCAAAAGTCTGTTATAGTACTGTCTGATCGCATGTGCGGTCATACTATTTACAGTTTTTTCCTTATCGTCATACGAAGCAATTGGATCGAATGTATCGCGAAATAATGGAGATGCGTTAGTCATATTTTCATTATTCTCTTTCCTGAATTCCAGATATCTATCCAAAGCAACACATGCTTCAAACGTTATCAACGCTATGTATTGTTCAGGATGGCCTGCATAAACAACCTTCCAACTACAATTTGACAATTATTTCTTATCCGCGTATAATCACCGACCTGGAGGGTTTCAAGTGCGCCTTCCCTAATTCCACTGGATACAAGGACCAACGTTAACGCTTTACCTCTGATATCAGCTGCATCTAAAATATCTATAATCTCCCCAGGTGTTGGTACCCTATCAAGCGCGTACCTTCTTGCTTTAGGGAGGATGCGCAATATTTTCTTCCAATTCAGGAAAATATCATTCATTTCTAACAACAGTCTTACACATTTGACGCAGTTGTGCACAGTTCCCGCTGCAATTTCAGCCCTTTCATGCCTCTTTTTCAGTTCAAAGGCGAAAGCAATTATTTTCTTCTCCGCACCCAGTAGGTCGTTCTTTGCTAACGAAACAAATTCATCTGGTGTCATTTCCATGTGGTTAAGAAAATTAAGCAATCTCCTTTCGTAGACATCACGAGTCACCGGACTCTTTATGGCTGCGTTAAAAATTTGAACAACCTCTGTTTGAAGGACCGAACGGTCGAGACGTCTTGACAACTGTTTTTTTCTACATATAGTATAACGATTCAAGCTATAAAGTTTGCGGATTCGGCTCAAAATCGTTGCGGGTTCGGTGGGATTCGGACCCACGACATTCTAACCCATAAAATATGACTGGTTAAGAGCCAGACGCTCTACCTGGCTGAGCTACGAACCCGATTCCGCAAAACTCAACGTCTTACAGTGATATTTAAACGAAACTAGCGTCTTACAGCGAATTAAAAGTCAACTTCAGTCAGCAGTAGGAGGCCAAACCTAGAAACTGTAGCAGGAATTAATGGTTCATATCTTTGTTTAGCTTTTTAGTCCCAGGATTGAATAAAAAAAAGAAAGGATGCTTTAAGATATTCGAGGGGCTGCCTTCTGTTGTTTTTGTTGCTGCTCTCTTATTAGACTGACTATCGTATCGGATACGGAGCAGTGAAGCCTTTCTTTTTCTTTAAGAATTTGTCTGTAAGCTTCCAATGTAATATAAACCGGGATAGAACCAGTTCCCTCCAGCAATGCCTTTACTCTGTAAAGGCCGTTCTCTATACCTCTTGCTGCTACTTTCTTTAGTTTAACCTTATCCATGAATGAACCAAGAGGTCCCATTGGCATTTGATAATCCACGGTTATACTCGTATTTGTCTTATTTTCGCTGATCTCAGCAAATTCGACTACGATTTGCCACTCTTTAAAGGGACCTTCAATCATTTTAGCAACTATCTTACGATGAGGTATGTAATCGACGGTCTCACAGTCCCATTCTAGTTTTTTGCCGTCAAAATCGCCGCTAATTCTAAAAATGGTACCTACACCAAAGCCATTTTTCACTTCTATCGGGATGATATTCAAACCCATATTTTCTGGAAATTGATCGGCCATGTGTTCTGGCCTTGCGAAATAGGTAAACACCTCACTCACTGGGGAGTTAATCTCCATACTTTTGCTTATAGTAGTCATAGGCTCACTGAATCAGAAATCTCTAAACTGAATTTAAAGGTTTCCGATATGAGTAGTTGTCTAATTTTATATCGCATATTGGTTGTAAATTGGACATTTACATGGTTGCAACCAGTTATGTAACAATCTCGATAGCACATGTCGGTTAAAGAGTTTCCGTGCGTACAGGCTAGTGACGATGAATTTCAAGCATCAATGGTCACGCTGTGCTACAAGTCACATTCGATTTTCTCGAGATGAGTAGACGAAACTTAATGTCCTTAGTAGCGATAACATTGAGAATTTCTCAATCACTCACAGTCAAGCGTTGCGCCTTCGCTGTAGGTAGTGCAAACCTAGATTTGGTCATGACTGATTGATCGCATATCATTCAACTTCATGCCAGTGACAAATCTAAAATCACTAGGGTATATACTATGGTTCACGATGTTAGACGCATTGGATCGAGATTTGTTAGCGTCTCCCCAATGCCAAACAAATCCCGTTTATTGGATCATTAACGGTGGAAAGGGTGTTCCGTGATATATTTTCAGAAATATTATTCCTTACTGACACACAGATCACGTGTGGTACAAGGTATAAGCTAAAAAAGAGAATTGCTAAAACAATACCCCCTATAACTATGAAAAAAGTAGACTCCAACTCTCTTATGTGATAAGATAGAATCTCAATTAAAAGTATCGTTATTGCCTTTAATTTTCATATTTTGGTTTCAAAACTGTCAATATAGTATTGATTTCTGCATCTCATTACGTTGTTAACATAATTTAAACGCTAGTCAGCCCTAGATAGATAGAATACTTTCGAGATCGCGTAGAATGCTGCACAGTGTAGCACTATTACCACGGTTCACCGTTTAGAGCTATGAATAATTTACAAATATTACATAAATGTCAAAAGCTCTCTGTGCTTACTCATTTTACTAGAAGATCGAGCGGAGAACGTCATAGAAACAACTTACACCAAGGAAATTCTTTTGTCATTAGGTTCGTTGACTATTTGGCTGGAAGAGCTTCTGGAATTTACCCCCAGCCTATCGATCCGCCGAGATTATTAAAAAAGGGCAAGACCTCAATTTTGAAAAACTCGGAACAGCCACCTTGTCAAAGCAAGTGATGTTATCGTAGCCGACAACAGGATTAAGGATTCTTTCTGGTATACCAACACCAACAAAAATCTGTCTGAAATGAATCCCCTCTATTTGCAGCATTTGTCAAATCAATCAAGCAATGAAATGGGGAGTCGTCTGGACAGAAATGTGCAGAAACTGCTACAATCCTTCTTCCTGCCAATAGTAACCGTTCCGATGAATATTTCGAAACCGTTAGGTTTCACAGGAGTCCTACCCAATGCTGATATTTCAAAGGTCAGTACTAGGTTTGATGATTTTAGTGATTCTATTATTCGGATCATTATGCTAAAGAACGCACTGCAGCTCAGTTAGTAATACAGAATTATTGTAACAACCCATTCATGCCCACTTTTACACAGTAGCATTCAGAGTCGCGGCTTTCAACCACATCGTTGCAGAACAAGATCGACTCCTTGATGTCTTGCATTCTACTTCAGCAACGACATATTAAGGCATAATTTACTTGAAACCCATTTATGTAAATCAGCTGCCAGAGAGATAACAGACTGCAGCCCTTACGCTAATGGATTTACCTTAGTGATTTTTTCGAGACAGTGGACTACATTATCCTTTGTAATCGGGACAGGATTATTGTCAAGATGTCCGCGATCTGGCATAATTACGTCAGCAGCTTGATCAATAGGCAGTTTCAAAGCCAAAGGGTCGAACTTCAATTTCTGACATATTTTCTTAAATCGCTCATAGTATGTAGATTTGTTGAATTCATGTGCAATAGTAGTACATGAAGAAAGGGCATAACCATGTGCTACTCCTTCATTTGAAAATACGTATGACAGAGCATGGCCTAACGTAGTCGATGAATTCCCAAAACCTATTCCAGATAGCATTGCCCCGTATGGTAATAGGTGAGGCCTGTCATTAATTATGGCATCCTCCAAAATATCGAATGCTTCCCTGCAAAATAGTTTTGTAAGAGGATTAGCTAGTTTACTGTCGTATCCTTCGGATGCTTGAGCTGCTGCATCGCAGGCAGAATTTCTCATAATATTAAAGGGCGTCCCAGGCAAAAAATACGGATCCACAATAGCGGCGTCAGCAAGGAAGCGCTCATCCTGAAGCAATTTTTTCCGGTGGTCAAAGCTTATAACTGCATACGTTGTCATTTCTGCACCTGTTCCAAAAGTTGTGGGTATAAGGATCTTCGGTATACTGGTCAATTTGCTTAGATATTTGCAGACATCCATAGAACTCCCTCCTCCTAAACCAATATAGGCAGAAATATCCTTACCATCATAGTCCTTCCTGATTGCCTCGACTGTTTCGATAGATGGGTCCGGTGTTACTTTGTCATAGATTTCATAATCCTTGATCCCCATATAACCCAACCACTTGTCATAAATGATAGAACTAGTGGTTGTAATGACAAGACTATTCTTTGGATACTCAAAATCACTAGCTGCATTTTCGCCGAAGACAATTTTTTTCGGAGTCATTACTTTCCACATAAAAACTAAAAAGATATTTACATGTATTATATTTTACTGATACTGACGGATTGTAATGATTACTATCCATTTAATTCAGTGGCTTCATTTCTCATCATTGCGGTAGATTGAGAAAACGAGTTATTTTACCGCTTTCGATAGCTTGTTCTTTTTGATATCTTCATGCGGAATTTTAGATGCGTACAAAACTGTAATGAGCGTCATCGAGAACATTACAAGTCCTAACCCAAGGTGTGTCGTAACCAA
>JBAVTY010000655.1:0-2072 GCA_049696495.1 Candidatus Nitrosopolaris sp. | reverse complement strand
TTATTTTGTCTGGTCTTCTAGGCACCCCTGCCTACACGAGGGTTAGTTAATACAGTTTAGGACTTAGTTCCGGTATATGATTCACGACGAAATCTAATCAAATGGTCGGTCAGCCTTGTTGTTTCGTCATAATTCCAGATAATAAACTTTTAAATCCAAGTTGGGCTTGATGTACTCTAGAACCCTAGAGATTTTCGCTTTATCCTCGGAAGTCCTTTCATAGACAAGGATATTCTAGGGTTCATATTATATATAAAAATAGCGATGTTTCTACTCAGTTCTCCTGTCAGAATCAGCTAAACTTCGACACATTTTCAGTTCTGAATAAGTTGTAATATGTAATAAAATAATCTGTATCAACGAATTTCAACCCGCTTCCCATGTAATACAAACAATATGATGAGCTGCAACCTCGCTATAAACCTCCAACTTCGCAACGAGCTATCGGATTCTTATTCAAAGACATACAGAAAACAGCGCAGCAAATCATAATATTTAGTGAAGGGCTAACAAAAAAGGATATCCCGTAGCTAAAACAAACTATAGCAACAGCAGAATTTATCTACAATACCAATGCCAAAAAGTGTGGAAACAGGACTGCTCACATTTACCTTGTACATGGCAGCTTGCATGTTCCACAGGGCCTTAACATTTTGATAGCGGAGGAGGTAAATTAGACCATGCCTAAATTACCTATCAAAGAGTGGATCATGGTTGACAAATAACGTGGCAAAATGGCAGCATGACGCCATCGACCAGGCTATCTCTACTACTTGCCTTAATGAGCAAGAATGCTATGACGCTCTCTGGTCCTACCTTACTTGGCAATACGAGATCGACTTTGTTTGCAATCCTGAAAAGCGAGATCAGATTATTACAGATGTGGAAAAGCGAAAGGCGAAATTGTTGGAGGATGCCGGATTATGCCGGATAGAGGATTAATAGATTGATTATGAGGCACGTCACGATCGTTAACGGCGAAAATGCTGGACATGGGACGAGCATGAAATGGACGACTATCCTTCAAAAAAGGAATTTCCGGAATTCTTTGAAACATTTGGTCCTCGTGGCCTGATTCATTCCTGGGCCTTCAAGACATCAAAAAGATCTATTCTATCTGCTTCTTCTTGCAAAGACTCTTCTTGTGAGCCGCTTTCAATTTAGTTTGACGAATTTATCTCCTTCATCCACTTCGATCTTATCATGAATAATAAGCCGGATTCTATCTACCTTTATATCCATAGCAGGTACGACCACTTCAGAGCCAACCGGAAGCGAACCCTAAGTACTTGAAGCGAAGTCATTATTCACTTTATTATATAAAGTCCATATAGTAATTAGTAATTTACTAGGTACTATTAGAGTGCAGGGGCGTCTAATTCTACCCTCCTAATGCAAGAGAAAGGTATCTAGAGTGGGGATTCAAAAATTGACATCAATCTAGATAGCCCCTCTACTGCAGTTTGTCTTATAGAAAAGTCCATTTCATAACTAAATGGCGTGTTTTCCGGATTTATATCAACTATTGCAGCTTGATTCTTTTTAGCATAAATATGCAATGTATTAGCCGGCGATACAACAAGGGAAGTTCCCACTATTACCATGACGTCACAAGTCATAGACTGCTTTACTGCTTCCTTCCATACTTCTTGTATTATACTTTCACCAAACCATACCACATCTGGCCGCAAGTAACTTCGACATATCTTGCAGCTAGGGGGAAGATCGGAGAATTCGTCTACTATATTACCTTGGAAATCACATTTAGTACACTTAGTTGCAAAGATGTTTCCATGAAGCTCTATTACATCTCTGCTACCTGCAATATGATGTAGTCCGTCAACATTCTGAGTAATAACGGACACTCCTCGGTGATTTTGGAGATTTGCTATAGCTATGTGCCCTGCATTTGGTTTCGCTGCTAATATTTTCTTTCGTCTATCATTATACCAGCTCCACACTAACTTTGGATCATCTCTGAAAGCTTGAGGCGAGGCAAGCTTCATGGGATCATATTTTTGCCACAAGCCGTCCTTTCCTCTAAAAGTACTAATTCCACTTTCTTGTGATAT
>JBAVTY010000654.1:0-5092 GCA_049696495.1 Candidatus Nitrosopolaris sp. | reverse complement strand
AATGGCTGATCAAATATTAGTACAAACCTTCTCTCTTTAAACTCATCTGCAATGGCTTTAAATATTTCAAGGTATGATTCTCGAGCCTCATCCCTATGATCTGCTATATATTGTTGTGCTAACATCGCCACCAGTTTCTTAGTCATCTGATCGATTATATGAGGCTTGATTATATGATGTTGCTACAAGAAGAGACAGTCAACAATTTAGAGACAGTAGTAATATCAATAGTCTATCACCTAACATGTAAATCGATTTTATCTACTGAAATCTCCGCTGCTGTCTCATCTATCATATATATAGTAACATATCTGACACTCTTTAAGAATTCATAGCTGATTTATGCAGCTAGGCTTGCACCAGGGTTGGCAACTTTGTGACATCAACAAAATTACCTAGGGATTGACCCTCATTGGGAGCAAAAGCGGCAACATATACAAGACCTTTAACTTTGGGATTATCATAGGCAGCATTTGTGATTACCACATTATGTCAGATGATAAAGTTCTATAATGAAATAGTCTGTTGATGTTGCAGATAGTATGTGGTAGACATCAGCGCTTCTGATACGATTTATGATAATTTCCAGATTTTCTTGCTCGACAAAACAATATGGCATCACTGTGATTCGTAAGCACACAAAAAAAATATTCATTAACTGTAGTACTAACTATATGTGAGCAAATTCTGTAAGCCTAAATCAGACGGTGACGTATCCAAGAGTATGTTTGAGGGAATGGATGTTCACAAGAACTATCTACAAGTAGCCGTTCTTGACGAAAGGGGGAAGGTATTGAATAATTCTAGAGTAGACAATAACCTGATAAAAGTGAATGAATTCTTCGATGGTCTTCATACAGTGAGTAATACTAAAGTCGTAATGGAATCGTCTGGTATGTGGTATAACATATATGAATGTCTGATAACATATATGAATGTCTGACTAAGAGACACCTCGACGTACGGTTATCCCATCCAGCCAAGACAAGAGCTATAGCATCAGCTAAAATAAAAACCGATAAACTTGATGCAGTTAAGCTAGCTGATCTACTGAGAGGTGAATACATTAGCAGAATGTTATATACCTACTAGAGAGACGATGGACCTGCGAGAGTTAGTAAGACATAGGGCTGCGTTAGTGAGAATGAGAACTAAAGTCAAGAATAAGATCCATAGTATTATGTTAATGAACGGTACCTCAGTATCAAATGTTGTAGCAGGCCTATTCAATCAAAATATGAGCAGTCCTCCTACAGGTAAGGTGAATGGATTGTTAGTAAAAGGAGGTATAAAATCCGCTGATATTCAGGGACCACTAACCGGTCATCCTATAACTGATCTTGTTCACCTCATAAACGGTCACGTCGCTTATGTCAACGTTCACACACAACACCAAAGTGGTGAAATTCGTGAACAGATACGTAATGGCTGATGTGGTAATGGGATTAAGCCTAAGTAGATCGCATGATTACTAAATAATATTTGGATTCTTTCGGATCTGCCCAGGCAATAGAACTAAATCCTTTTGATTGGCGTAGCAAATGATAGCTCATAACCATCTGGGTCTCGTATGTGAAAGAATCTTTCACTCCATGAGGCATCCATAGGTTTATTTTCAAATGTGACTAATTCTGTTATGGACGTATCACTTTTAAGGTGGGAGTATAGTTCATCCACATCTTCAGTATAAAATACTATTCTACCGAAATCTCTCCTGTTGTTAAATTGAGGAATGAATGTATCGCTCTTCCCTCGCAGCTCCAAGTTGAGATACATTTTGGCGGCCTTACCAATTCTAAATGTTGTGAAAGCGTCTGCATTTGATCCCCCATATGCAATTCTAAATCCGGGTATTCTAGAATAAAATTTACATGACTTCTCCATATCTTTAACTGATAGGGTAACTGCAGATATCTTGTATACTTTCATAATGTCTCGTTTCAGTTAAATGTTAAATCTATCCTTATACTAATTCAATTAACATCATACGTTCTTTACAAATGGGGTAAATAAAAATTGCAAAAGCTTACATTTAAGGGAGAATATCCTATATCGTGACCAAGAAAAAATGATAATAACAATATTTATGTCATTAACATTATTGGTAACTATTGCACTATTTGTAACCACCCAATATGAGCTGGACTCGTTTGCTGTATATGCTCAAGGTAATAGCAATCCTTTAGAAAAAGCTTTATCACACTTTTTTGGAAACATAAGCAAGAATTTCAACGCTTTAACTAGGCTACCAGGATATACTGTTAGTCTAGACGGAAATCAAATTTTCCCAAACAGTACTCTCAAGCAAAACATAGTTGATAAGTATCAACAATCAACATATGATATCAGGGACTTGAAATATAAGATCTTAGGTTTTAACGTAACTGCTCACGATGTAAAAATTCATGCCGTACCTTCTCGAATAGACACAACTAAGACAAGGGTTGATATACCATTAATGCTGGCAAGAAATGTGACTGTTACAAATGGGGTAATTAATCTGAATTATAATGAAGTTAATTTAGGATCAATTTACGGCATCTACGATAAAACAACAGATAAGATGATGGTTCATATCCCATTTGTAGTAGCATCAAAGTACTTACACTTGTAATACGATCTGTAATATAACGTATCACATATTGCAGCTATGGAACGTGCCAGCAATTGGTTTACAAATCCCCGCTTTGTATAGGCCATAGTCATGAGAATATGGTATTGGTTCAATCTCAAAATAGGTCCTGTAATTATTATATTATACGCCACTCTAGCTTGTTGAAAGAAGTCATGGCATGACTACAATGAATCATTGATTGAACGTATAGGGGTTCATCCGCTCTAGCTTGTTGAAAGACATGTTTACATAGAAGCACAATAGATATAGCTTAAGCCATTTTCTTGTTGTGATATGCCATTAAATAAGTCATGGCATGACTACAATGAATCATTGATTGAACGTATAGCTGAAATAGCATTTTGTTCGATCAAAAGAGTACTAGGCGAAGATCTATTTTCAAAAAAGTTTAGTGCACAGAAAGTAGAAGTAGGAGTGAAGATAATGCTATACAACAGATTCGTTAGTTTATAACTAAAATCCAAATAGTCTAGAACCAACGGTCAAGATTCTCATGGTGTGTATTAAGCTAAAGTACATCCAATACGGTTGATAAGATGGCGCGTCAAAATAAAAACGGGTGAACTGAAAGTTGTCTCATAAGAGACTTGAAGAGACGAGTTATATAAGTGAATACTTGCCTTGCTACATCTTTTCACTATTCATATTGTCTTGAGTTCCCTCGATAACGACCAACTCAGTGTTATCCTTATTGCTACAATAACAGCAAGTGATATAAGTTCCGCATTAGATGGAGTTAATATCGTTTTATAATGTCACTGCCTACTTCTAGGTCTAGGGCAAGAATCAGACCATTTCCTACATAGCGCTTTATCCCTTCTTCTTCTTTTGTTTGCTCCAGCGGAGATCTTCGTAATAGCTTTACATACATAATAAATCACCTTATAATGGATATTGCTATCACTACCCCTACAGTCTATCCCAAATGTAAGAGACCCTAAAAAAGATCTGATCAGATCTTCATGAGTCATAGCTGGGAGTTGAATGAAAATATGTACAAACTAGATACTGGAAGTATAGTAAATATATAGACATCTCAAATAATTTGGATAGTTTGACCATTTTGACTACAAAAGATGGAGATCCGTTGCTTTACTGATTTCAATTTAAATTATTATTTTTTCTGAAAAAGTGGAACGATCGCGATAGGACTTCAATAGAGTTGGGACATACTGCTGGATATGACGGTAAAAAACCCTGATCTACTCGACTTACTGACTTTATCCGCACAATATTTTATTGCTTCAAGCCCCATACTGTTGTCTAAGATGAGAAGATATGGACATAAAAATTAGTGTCCATTATGTAGGGAGAAACCAATACGGTATCTTTCAGAGAAAACAAGGGAGGTTTGCCGTGGCAATAAATACGGTTAATAACTGCACTATATGATCGTTACCGGCAAGTATATACTCACTTATGATATATATGCACGTATATACGTGCTTGATAATACACATTATAATATAGCACTTGACGCAATTTCTGCCTCTTTTTGCTAATTCAGACAAGAAGCAGATTAGCCAAGGTCATCAAGAAGGAACTCTGGTAACTACGCAGCGAATACAGATAACCATAGGCCAAAAAAGTGGACAATAGATGGTCCGCAGAAAAGTGGGGAAGACTTGCATAATCTACTTGATGATAGCCTGTCATTTATAATACAAAGTAGAGAGAGTTGGCAAGGATGCCCCTATCCATTAATGAATTTGATGACAACTATTGCTTATTAATTCACATGATTAGTGTGAAGCTATCAGAAATTGAAGATGTTGTTTTAGTATCAAGGTGGTCTTCATATTGTTTCTACACCGGAGGTTGTCGATCCCCCTTTTGCAGATGCAATAGCCCTTGTCTTTACAGGATTAGATAGTATTACATTAAGATGCTTTTCTTTAGACAGATAACTGTATATGTTATACCACACAGATGATGATTCGATCACTACGCACCTTTTCATCATTGATATTTTCATCAAAAAATCTGCCCACCTGATTAAGATTGCTGTTTATCCTAGAATTTTCCAATAACTTTCCTTCTAATGTAATTTCATAGTCATTAATTTCATAGTCATTTCTTTTTTCTTTTTTGTTTCATTATGTAGTGCAATTGAAATAAAAAAGTACATTCTAAAATGAAATTTCATAGAATTTAAATCAAATTATTTGAAACTCTTTTATCTGTAACCATTATTAATCGATTCTAGATACATAGACTACATCATCAATTGAGAGAAACTCAATGTTTGGGCATTATCGCTACCATTGTTGCAATGATGTTCATCGTTGCTAGTAGTTCAGTCTTAAACATGGCCCTAAGCGAATCTTTATGGCATGTTCCATTACCAAGTAGCGCGGGTGGCTTATCATTTTTAAATGGCTTTCATAGTCAATTCACTTCTACTTATCTTTATTTCACTCCTCAATCCTACACTTCAGGTGGTAATAACACCGGTGC
>JBAVTY010000653.1:0-2321 GCA_049696495.1 Candidatus Nitrosopolaris sp. | reverse complement strand
AATAGCAGTCGCTGGTACCCCGATTTCAACTAAAATAATAAGAGATCAATTCCCAAAAGCCAAATTCCCTATTGGTATGGGCATATATCTCTCCTGCTATTCTGGCGGCATGGCGCTAGGGGCGGTGTTAGGGCCTGTCATAGCTGCAGACGCAGGATGGCAGGCTAATTTCTACCTCTGTGCTCCTATTGCAGTAGTTTTATCACTTGTAAGCTGGAGGTTCATTCACGTCGATGAAGGTAGGAAGATACATGAGCACGATCTTCATGTTGACGAAGCTCCAAAAGATATTCCTACTAAGACTAAGACTAATACCTAAAAAGCAACGTATAGACTTTATAGGTATTTTAACGATGACTGTCACACTCGTCAGTTTTCTCATAGCAATAACATTCAGTGGATCAATTGCCACTAATTTGATAGCGTTTGTGGTTCCTCTCGCCATCGGAATTATTTTTCTTGTACTTTTCATAATTGTGGAAAGGTGAGCCTGAATTTAGTTTTTCATCCAGTTATTTTAATTGGAAACATCACTATGTTGATGTTCGGTATTTTACAGTATATCGTTATTACAGACATACCGCAGTTGGGAGCTGCTCCTCATCCATCAGGGTTAGGACTAGACCCACTAAAGGTGGGATTTCTTCTTGTGGTTCTCGTGAATTGTAATTGTCTGGAGTTCGTATAATGAGACCTTAGTCAGACGTCGTGAAATAGTTCTAGATTTTGATGTAATTGATAGTTGCAATAAGGAATTGGAGACGATAAATAAGCGTAAGAAAGGCGAGCTCCCCTTGTACCCTGATTCCTTTATCCAGCTGCTTCATCAGAGTATTGCAATGACCTAATGGAAATGGTCCATGAACTCTTCAGGCCATATACTCCTCCCAACATCCTAACTTTATATCCTCATTTCCTGAATTAGTTTTTTCACAGTCTGCATATCAAGATCAAGCTGCTCTGCAATCATCTCTTCAGGAATCTCAGATTCAAGGAGATTTCTCAGCATTTCCTTCTTGTCTTCGTTTATGATGTTAGACGGTGGATATAACGATAATTTTGCTCCATTTGTATTGATATATTCTAAAGTCTTCTCAATAATATTTTCTGCATTCGCAGAACCTTCGGTAGAGAGTACGACTATTTGGTCCATCAATGCAATGCTGAATATTTTTACCTTATCATATGTATATACAATATGTTTTAAATCGCCTAGGTCGCTGGAAAATGTCTTTCTCATTGCTACAATTTGCGCAGTCTGAGAAAAACTAATTCCCTGATCTTTTACCTTAAGATATTCTTCACATCCTTCTTTCTTACATCTTGCATATAGATGCCCTGATTTTTCCATTACTCCAGCAAATCTTATCTTGTCATCTAGGTCAAGTATATTCTTAGAAAATTCTTCGGCTCTCATCATTATACAACGTACAAATAGAAGGATGTAACATATATGTTTCTTTGAGGTTGATACCAACCTTGTCTCATCTATTCAAAAATTAAAGGGTAGTTAACATATTTCCTAATTTGTTGAAAGACATGTAAAAGCCCTTACCCAATTCTCTATGGTTAGCTGACCCCTTATTGTGCTTGAAACAGTAAAAGTGTAAAGCATGTTATATTTCTGTGCTAAGACACGATGGTTTTATATAAAAAGACTAAACCTTATGGTACGAATTCTACACATACGTCAAAATTTGTATAATATTTATTCACTTCAGATTCACCATATTTAGATATGAACTTATTCACAATTTCTTTTACTTTATTTGAATCAATAATCGCTTTAGACTTGCCATTGTATTGTTATCAATGTAAAGAAATCATCACATCAGAATCATGTAGTATGTTCTTAGCAATTAGTATCTGAGCCTTGATCCAACACCCATAAACTATAATCAATTCAATAGTGGACATCTATATGACGATATGAAACGACAAGTAGATGACAATGCGTTTAGTAATTTAAGTAGAAATATGACATTCTCTGCTGGAGATGGTGGCAATGTAAGTTCCCCCACTAACTCTATTGGCCCTAATTTTGCTACAGGCGATATAAATAACAATTCACCTAATAATGTCGGTCCTAATGGTATGAATGGTAACGATATTAGCAGCGGCTCAATATTTACACAACACGGATCATCTAGCAGTAGCGCACATATGTGGTTGCATCGCTTTCATTAGTAGCTACTGCTGTGTTGCATGATTCATTTAGGATTTGAGTTTATGCAAACCATTAGCTAGGTCATTCGATTGAACATGTTATACAGAGCTGCCTTTAGTAGGATCCCTTTTACCATGTTATGAAATTTTCTAGC
>JBAVTY010000652.1:0-3493 GCA_049696495.1 Candidatus Nitrosopolaris sp. | reverse complement strand
TGCCCCAAGTGTCAGTATGTAAACAAGAAAAATAGAAATAAGAACCAATTTGAATGTCTGCAATGTGGATATAAGGATATGGCTGATTATGTGGCAGCAATAAATATTGCTGCTAGGGCTGCGGTCATACAGCGGATTTTAATATCTAGCTACAAGCGATCGATTTTAATAGGTGGTAGTTGACTAAATTGTTTCAGGGCATAAATGTCTGAAGATACAGACTCCGATAGCGAACTTGATGACGCCTTTGAGGAAGATTTGGATGAGTTAGACGATGACGATAGTCCTTTAGATGAAGATGACGGCGACCAAAACCAAAAATAAGGACCACGAGTTGTATTAGTATATTAGCACTAAAAGCCTAGATTCAATTTCTTGGTTTGTAATCATCAAGGATATCCCGGTATCGTGCGTCTTTATAGGCCACGTATTTTACATATGATCCATAGCTCATCTCAAATGAACATTCGGGACACTTTACAAACGAAAAATCATCGGACAGTTCTGCTGCATTCTTACAATCGGGGCAGCGAATTTTCATAAATGATATTCTAGGAGATGACATAAGAAGCTTACTCTAGTGGCATGCCGTCTACTATTAATCTGGACGTGAAACACATAGGTTATTGTAGTGCGTCTTGTGTTATGTGAACGAATGTTACCTCCAATGAGTTAACAATCTAAATTTGGTTCTGGCTCGCACTGCATACACGGGTTTTAAATCATTCTTCTTTCATCCTCAGTTCCGTCCTTTATCTCCATTCTTTCAATATGGAGGTAAGTCTTTTTCAATATGGAGGATAAGTCTTCATACGATGAATGCAACCGATGTCCAGACCTAGAAAATATAAATACAAAGCATGCATCCCTCCATTAAGACTTCCGGTGTCTATTAGATAGCCTTCAATTGTTTCACAATTGGTTGTCTTGACTTACGAAATACACGAAATCCGCATATGCACTTGATTTCTGGCAATCTGGATAAATCCTCTACTGTTACCGGTGTCCCGCATCGCATACACTCATAACTTACGCTTCCAAGACTATCATCACTAGACATTCAATTTTCCAATTTCACTGTTCAAATTTAATCCTTTTGAGCGAAGATTTCTTGTTCACGTTCCGGATACACTAAAATCCGCGTAAGCAGACTTCCTCCAACATAAGAATAAGAACAAATTTGTGTGGTAAATGATACTTTAGATAGAAATTGTCCCCTATTTGGCAGAGAATTTTTACCTTGGAATAGTAAAACCCAAAATACTGTAGCGGTAGCTATCATCATTACTCCGACCGTCGTGATTCGAAATATCAATCTGGGTTGTCGTCATCGGTTTTATTTTATTTTTATTTGATTTCAGATCGGTGAACGAAGTGGAGGGAATGGGATTTGAATCCAAATCCGCTGGTCAAGGATGTTAATTCCACTTCAATTTAAGTAGAGCACAGGACCTGGCAACAATGCAAGCCACTATAGCATCTGGCTATCCCATTATAGTTGGATTCTCAGTCTACGAATCTTTTTCTTCCAATCGTATTAGATCCATTATTATTCATCGTAATCAACATTGCCATCACAAAGTTGTTGGAAGAGAAAACGAGCCACAGTTAGAATAACGAACGGTGATACGATAGATATCATCATTAACAAAAGTCCCGGCAATTATCGTCGGCACTGTGTGGTTATGAGCCTAAATTTAAGTGACTCGGGTGACCACTCCCCGTCCTATTCTGGACGGTAGGGCAGTGATAGTCTGCTTGCAGTACCAACACCGCCACTACGACTATAGATATGGGAATAGTAACAGAACCAAACGCCACAGAAGTAATTGTGAACTCAGAGGGGTTATTGATCGCCGTAGAAAGTCTACAACGCCGGCTGTCAAGATCCATCCATGCTCACCATGTTCATGACAACTTGTGTCTTCACTTTCATTCGTGTAACAAGACCACCCTATCAAGCGGGATGGCTTCCTCCAAATGCAAAGATATCTACTCTATTATCTTAGTATATGTAACAGCTGACTGGGTTCGGCTCAACATATACGGGAAGGGCTGGATAGTCGAAGGGAATGGCAGATATCACGCACCCCGCTGCGCCTGCACCGTTCATGAGCGGGCCCAGGAGAAAGGGACATATGCGTAATGTCTTTGATATTATTAGCTATAGGACAACTATGATACAAAAGATCACCCCATTTTTGTGGTTCGACCACGATGCCGAAGAAGGAGCTAAATTTTACATCTCGATTTTCAAAAACTCAAAAATCATAGATACCACTTCTTATGGGAAATCAGCGGCAGCTACCTACGGCCCTTCAAAAGCTTCCTCAAGCATTGGCTGCCAATGTTAGTTGGTTTCCAAGTACAGGACCTAGCAAACAAATGATGTTACTGCAAGTGCATTCGTAAACCTTAACGTTAGCAGGCCGACAAATTTTTAGGAGACAAGAAAAAATATAGTTAGGACCACGAAAGGTTAATGCCAGAATGATATCCTTCTCCATGTACATTGTGCGTTTGACCATTGTAGGTCAAAGTACCTTCAACCTTTGCAGAGGGAAGTGCAATGAACCATCCAATGTACCTGGTCAGTGAAGGGTCGAAGTAAACAATACCACTGCCGCCTCCTCCTCTAGCTGATGGCGCCTCACGATTAAAAACCAAATCTGCACCTAATCCCCTAGGAGTCTGAAGGTGCACGTGGTAGGTCTTTAGATCGCCATGCACCCAATTGCTTCCTATGGTTATGTTAGCTTGATTTCTCGCGGCAGAGAATTGGTTGCTCAGTACTGACATGAACCGCGTCGAGGAATACAGTACCATTGGGACTGGTAATAGATACAACTAAGTAAGGGTCAAGTGGCCCTGAATTGTCCATCCACGGCTTTGAAAAGAAGGTAAATTCTGCGTGAGAACCATCGGAGAAAGTTCCCTGAAAATACCAGAACTCAAAAGTATTGGGCATCGGATCAACTCTCATGCTGTCCTCAGAGGGTTGTGGTGTCGGCATTAGGCCCTCATGTTGAACAAATTTTGATGAATTGCCTGGAATCACATTTGCTGTTACGCTTGTAATTGATTTAGCCGCGCCAGCAGAAGTAGCGTAGATAGAAAAGTTGACTAATGCGGTTGACAATACCATTATGAGAAATATTACCCTCGTAGGTAGTGCGCCTACCGATTTACACGAATATAAAATGTTTGTCAATACAAATTAATGCTATTTACGCGTAATATTTAAGGAAATTCCTTTAATAAAGACATCTCATTCATACCTGATGTATGATCCTCTAATTGTCCAAATTCTACTCCCACATACCTTCCATATCCGTATCAATTGTCGTCAAATTCAATCTCACCAGGTGCTGACAGGCCAAGAAACGCGTAATCAGGAGGAATAATGTGCGTTTGATTAGCATATTGATCATATGCAGTTATCATATCCTTAATGAGTGCTGGCTGTTCTTTTGATAGATCAGTAGATTCTTGT
>JBAVTY010000651.1:0-6771 GCA_049696495.1 Candidatus Nitrosopolaris sp. | reverse complement strand
TTTGGAGAACATATTACATCAAGATTGGTAAGAACACAGAACAGAGAATTATCATTCAGACGTATAGCCTACAATATCCATCGAATAACTAACCTTACTAAAATAATCGATGGTTTCTACAAAGCCTATGAAAGAATAAGCAAGTTAAAAATTAATTGACATTTACCTGATGCTTCAGATGTTTGAGGTAACTCCATCATTCTTCTTGACAAGTTTTCCTTTAAGGATAAACGCAATAATTGATGTTCCAACAAAAGTAGCAGACCAATAGAGCCATAAGTTACCCAGTACACCAGAAAGTAATGCGGGTGCTAATGAACGTGCTGGATTCATCGATGCACCTGAAATAAATGCCAAAAAGAAAATATCTAGGCCAACTATTCCGCCGATAGCGATCCCATCAAAGCCTCTCAATCCTTTAGTATATACAACCATGAAAATAACCGCCATAAGAAGAGCAGATGCTAATACTTCTATTCCAAAAACGAGGGGTATGAAGAAACTATAATTTGGCGCATTTGCACCTATGTTCGCATTAAACCCAATTGCGTATTTTACGCCGTGGCATTACCTTTGAAGATATCAAGAGAACGAGAGAGACAGATTTTCCTTCATGAAATGGCTTATAAAACTCACCCACGATTAACGGCTATCTTGACATCTCGGCCCTTTTAAAAAGGAAGAAAACGTATCTGCAAGAGCTTGCTTTTGTATCCAAACTTCAACATATTGTGGCTGTTTATGAGAGTAATGAATATTGTACATTCTTTGCTTGATAAATATGATGTAAGTTGTGATTATGATAGCATATTTGGTGTAAAAGGAACAAGATGGTTAAGATGTTAAGGAGTCTAAAACTGAGTGATAACGATCAGATCCTACTACATGAATATGTCATGCAACACTTAGATAAAAATATCGAATGAAAGATAAGTTGCGAAGCATCAAAGAATGTATCAGTTAGTGTGGATAGACACGAATTAATGTTATTGTGTATAGGAGAAGAATGATTAGGATCAATCATCAATTGTAAACGAGGATGGTAGTTGATGCATCAGGTCTGACCGTATCTAAGAAAGTTGATTATCTATCAGCTTAAAACAAGCAGTACACCTATCTAATAACATTCACTTTTACAGTCTTCAACATCCCAACTTCATTGTTTTGCGCTCCTAGCATCAGCATATATTCTCCTGGCTTTAGATTTGTCGCGGAAGTGAAAATGAATGAGACCTGCTTACCGGTATGGATATCCTGTATTGGGAAGGATTCTTGGCTGAAGGTACCTGTCGAGTTTCCAAGGCCACCCTCTTGAGTAAATGTGCCTGATGCTAACATCTCAATAGTTGAGTCGGAGTGATTCTGAGACAGTCTTGTTGTTACTGCTGAAACATTAACTTTAATTTCTACAGTCTGACCTCTTTTAATAGTCACCTCATGAGGTAATACTGAAACAGAAAATGGTAGCTGTTTGTAATTGGTTCCCAAGCTTCCTATCTTATTTTCTGACCATTCTGTAAACCATGTCTGACCATTCTGTCCTGTTGAGAACTGTAGAGCATTTGCTATACCGCATGTTTGACTGTTAGGAGGACAGTTGCCCCATAATCTATCCTGTGTTGGAATCCAATATTCGTACAAGGTACCATTTGAGGACTCGAACCTAGCTATCTTGTTACCCTCATGCTCATTAAACCAAAGCGATCCTCCAGATCCTTTTTCTATCCAATAGGGAAGAGTATAAGCTCCCTGTGGAACACTATTCATATCATTAACTCCATAAATCAGTGGAGAGGCTTTTGAGGTTGCGTAGGTCGTGATCTTACCATTGCTCGCGTTTAGCATGAAAAACATATCAGTTGCATGATTGGTGACCCACAGATTGTCATTATTGTCTATAGCAACTCCTACAGGGGAGTTTAATCCTGGTGGCATATTGAAAGTATCAAAAGTTTTTGAAGTTATATTATATCGCAGAATTTCGCCCTTACTAGGGAACGATAACATCGAAATCCAGACTACGTTTCTTTTATTATCGACTGCGATAGAACCAGTACTAATTAGATCAGGGTCTATGCCTTTAAATCCGATTGTAGGTATCGGGATCTTTGTTATTCCATTTGAAGTATTATTTTTCATCTCTGTAACATTTCCGAACCAAAGCGCAGGCGAACGTATCCCTACAAAATAGACATTTCCTTTTGAATCAAAATCTATAGAAATAGGATAGGTCGTACCAAAGGATTTAGAGTTTTCAGGAACTTTATACATTTCAAAGCCTCCAAGAGATTCACTATACTTCCAAATTGCATTTTGTTTTTCGTCAGTAAACCAAATGTTTCCATTCTTATCCTCGTTAACAGACCATACCTGAGAATTGTCTGTAGGAATGCTTCGTACATTCCATATGGGAATATTAAGTTCTTTATCAAATTTGTGAGCCTCAATGTCATAGCTGCCAAGTGTTCCTTGTTTTGTAGAGACATACCATACTTTTCCAGCTTGACCGTCAACCGAGATACCTAATGGCATTTCGCATGTTGTCGGAAGCTTGTACTCTGTAATGTAATCGCTAGCATGTGGGACAGAATTTATGCCACAGAACTGTTTTTGATATTGCTCAATTGCTGCGGCTCTTGAATTTGCAATAAGTTGGGCAGTAGACTGACTTGAATTGCTGCTTGTAATGTTACTACTAAATGGACTTTTAACGAAAAAAGCATAATAAGCAGCTATAACTACGATAATTACAACTACGCTGTAAGTTATAATATTTTTATTTTTCAAACATCAGGCCTGCCTTACACTTGAATTTTATCAGAAATTACGAGACCGCATCTATTACAAACCACCACTCCGGACTTATGATCTGTTATTATACTGTCACTATTACATACATAACAAACGCCGTTACCAACGGCAGAAGCTGTCAGATTATGGCTCTGTTGTTCTAGCAGGATTTTCTCATCCATTTTAGTAAACATATTGGGTAGATAAATCTAGCGGTTCGGCAAATCTAATATTCTTTCTTTCTCCTGAATTATCAAACGCCATTTAGTTATACACGCCAGGGTCGGCTCGTACGAACGAGAGTTCTACTCATCACACTTTACAAAGATTGAAACCTTACTCTTGTCCATAACATCTCTCACCATTTTATATTTCCCGTTGATATTGTAACCCTTCGTATTGATGTCCGTCCTTTAGCTCGATGAGTGTATCCTGTAACTCGAGACAACTTGAACACTCTTGTCCAATTTGTTTCTCCGATGGGCATGACAATAATTTCTGGACGGCATCTGAGGAATCATCTCCGTTCGCCTCTGGTTCGTTGTAACTAAGTGCTTCGCCCATGTGGGCTACGCCTATCTGTTGTTGTGGCTTCTCTTCTACTTGTTTAGTCTAGTTCCTAGTTTCGCGGTCGTTCTTGGGTTTAGTCTTCATCTTCGATTTATCAAAGGAAGCGTACAAAAGCACTTTGGAGATATGTCAATATTTGGTATCGTACTGTCAAAGTCTGGCTAAGAGCTTCCCGTCACACGCAGTTAACATTATATTTTTGATATAAGGTCGAAATGGCCTTAATCTAGAAAGAGTCAAATATCCTACGAATATTGTCTTACATTGTTTTCAAATGAGAACTATTTTTAGTAATCTCTCGCTTCCTCCTAGTGTTATGTTTCTTCTATTCATTATTCTACCTTGTCTAATTCTGCTGATTCCTAATACTGTGAAATCGGGGTTTGCTACTTTTGTACTAGGAAATGTCGGTATACCTAAAGTAGTAAGTTCGCCGGTTATATCCTTTGATTTACTTAAGCCTAAACTGAGTCAGCTAACATTTCATATCCAAGAATACAGTATACCTGGGAATAATGACAGGCTACCTCTATATCCTCTTTACGATAAGAACAGGAATTTAATATGGGTAGGAGATACTGCTATTGATAGTAGCAGGATTTTAGAATTTAATTTAACAACAGGCAAATTCATAGAGCATAAACTTAATGGAACTAGTATTGTAACTGTCATGGCTTTCGATCATAATAACGATCAAATTTGGTACGTAGATCCATTGTTGAAACGTCTTGGACATTACGATCCATCTGCCAACACTACAAAATTATACAACGTTCCAACCCGAGGCACCATATCTCGTATTGCCGTCGATCTAAACAATAACGTTTGGTTGACTTCGCCGGATAGCAATGAATTGTTGAGATTTAATAGCCAAGCAAAAAACTTTACCATGCTTCATCTACCAACCATGAATGCAATGCCAATAGGTATTTTGTTAGATAAAGCAACGAGGATGATCTGGATAGCAGAAGGAATAGGAAAATTAGCTTCCATTGATCCAATAAAGAACTACAAAATTAATGAATACCCTATAACTGCCACTAATAACAACTCATATTATTTTCCCACTGAATTATTTATGAGCACGGTCACAGGCGATAATCTGTATGTTTCTGATCATGATAATCACACGGTATCCGTTTTTAATCCAAAACTTAAAACTTTCAAAACTTTCCCTGTGTTTAACTCAAAAGCATTGCCATTTGGAATGGCAATGGATAAATATGGTTACCTATGGGTGGCTGAACATACCACAAATAAGATTGCAGTAATTGACCCTGAAACTGGCTTGAGTAGGGAAGTAGAAATACCTAGGGCAAATCCCTACATTCAGTTTCTGACCTCAGACTCAAAGGGAAATATATGGTTTGCAGAACAGCACGGAAATTCTTTGGGCATTATAACACATTCACCTATAAAACCTTAGTAACTCACAAATGTGGAAAGTGTTATCCGAACAGTCACAATATACGCAACTTTTGCAGCTGCCTGGACTTAGGAGCGTTTGCGGTAGTCATACCTGAAGCCTATAAAAAGACAAAATTATTAGGGTAGATCGTTTTAAATGATACACAATAAAAATATAAGGATACGGCATAGTATTCTTCAATTAGTTTCCAGAATTACACTTACTTTACCTGATTTCCCTTGCTAACTAATAGACTGATTTCCTTTGTAAACTTAAACGCTCGTTATGCAAGAACAAGCGATTAAAGAAAAAGTAAAAGAAAAGATTGCCCTGACAGAAAATTCTGAAAGTTGCTGTGCGCCTACAGAGTGTTGCGCAGTGATCTCGGCTGTTCAAATGGCAAAAAACATTGGATGTGAGGCTGAGGAATTGGAAACTGTCCATGCATCATCTATTCTTGGAGTGGGATGTGGTGCATTAGTAAACTTCGCAGGTATCAGGGAAGGAGAGGTTGTTGTTGATATAGATTCAGGTGGTGAATTTGATGTATTTTGTCAGCGAACCAATCCAGAAAAATGGTGTAGTTGTATAGATGGGGCGTTAACAGAGGAGGGAAGATCTTGATAGTATTAGAAAAGCAGGATTCCACAATCTTCAGGTGTTACAAGAAACAACATTTATTGAACAGGAAATCGAATGTTCTCGCTGCCAGGTAAATGCTTAGGGACACATAACTTCTTGTGAAATTTGATATAATGTTGGATTGAATACCGACTCATTAACAACAGCATGCAGGCAACATCAACGGAAATGGTGAAAATTATGATAATTGCAGCTCATAATTCAATGACGGGTCTGTTAGTAGATTTTTCGATATACCGGCCACTTTTTAGAGTATTTCTTCGATCTACGGTTGCAAGTCAAATCGAAAAGCGTGAAATCAGATTTACATAAGAAATTGGACAAAAACCCCGGTTACATTATCGAAAATAAAAGCAGGAATAGCCATGTCGATGGCCAACAAAAGTAAAGAAAAGCAGCGAGGTCTATTGCTGAAGCGAAACGAGAGAGCTCAGCGTTTTAAGATCCTGTGGTTATTTGTCCGCGAATTTCACCTTTCGGATTTTGTGTGGTGTGGACATTAACATAGGCGTTCCCACTCTTGATCAAACTTACTAAGTCCGATAGTTGTTTGCCAGCTAGAGGCCCTTTGAGATCTAACGTTGTGCTATTTCCTTTTGATAAGACTCCATTCACTGTTCCAGTAGGGGGCCCTGTCATAGTAGGATTGCCAAATAGAATAAGCGCGACAGGTCCATTTTGTTGTCCGTTACCGCTATGAATGTGTGCTCCTATAACGCTGTGAATATTTGTCACGTTTAGAACATAGTTCAACGACTTCCCATCAGCACTAAGTGTAAATTTAGTGACACCAGTAGCCGGAGTATTTATAGGCGGTACTCCCTTACTGCCTGATAAGTTAGCTGTGAATTGCTGCTGCGCCGATACAGAATTGATAAAACCGTTTGTATACGCACCGAATATTAATAGAATTGCCACAAATCCTATTGCACCAAGTATTCCTAACATATCCCGTTTTTGTTTCAACATACAACTGAATAGATCAATCTAGTATATAACAGGTTCAGACTTCGACGTCGTAGTGGTTCAGTCAGTTTAAGATGACTTCATATACACGCCGCCATTTTTCGATCACTTGTAGAGAAAAAAATTCATGGTATATGGTATAAAAGAATTGAAATTAGAAGACCAAGGGGTGTTAAAGAATTGCTTCAAAATATGCAAACTATATTGTACATACATAAGTTACACACATTCGTTCTTTATGTACAATAAGTAATTAGTAATGGTGAGCATAATATCCTAATTACCATCTAGGTTTACTAACTAGAAAACCTAGATGGTCAAAGGAATTATTTTTATTGTATAATGCAGCTTCATCGTTCGGATCTATAGCTAGAGCTTTATCAAAATATTGTATA
>JBAVTY010000650.1:0-8844 GCA_049696495.1 Candidatus Nitrosopolaris sp. | reverse complement strand
ACAAGAATGAAACCATAGTCTCAGTGATAAAACGATTATTTGGAGAACATATTACATCAAGATTGGTAAGAACACAGAACAGAGAATTATCATTCAGATGTATAGCCTACAATACCCACCGAATAACTAACCTTACTATAATAATCGATGGTTTCTACAAAGCCCTTCTTTAACAAAATGCATTTAAGCTTTAGGTTGTTTACGCTGTCCTTCCCAATTACTATCTGATTGCAGTTATCCAATAATTTTTGTCTTCTGGTTCAGTTTCAAGTGATGAGGGTACAGATCTTGATAACGGCATTCATGTCTTGCTAGCTAAATTCTGAACAGTTTTACCCCTCTTATGGCCACTAAATTAATTAATACTATTGATATTCCCGATGCTGCCACTGATCCAACCATAGATGCTTGATACGGTAGAGCTCCAAGTTGCAGAAACTGATAAGTGAATGAAAGCTTTGACAAAGAATAAGCAATTTCGGAAATAAAGAAAGTAGTAAATAGTTTTTTAATATCGCTTTTCATCGTCTTGAAATCCTTTTTTCCAGCTAATGGGTCAATATATCTATGCCTGTTATCGATGTAGAAAAGTATACCAAATAACGGCATATAAACACTATACTCAATTGTTAGTGCAACTAGAGAATTTGCGATATGGTTCGTGTTGTAATATGTATGATAAAGCTGGGTTACAAACGCAGCTGAGAAGAAAGAGCAAATTCCGGCTATTATTATATTCTTATTAAAAAGGATCAGGTTCTTATACTTGTTATAAATCATCGCTCTTTGTGTTACTTTAAAGTTATCTCAGCTCCCTATTTTCCGCTCCAGAAATCCGGCATATAAGTTATACCAATTACCTTAAAACGAGAAACCAGGCATTGACGTGTTTTGACATCAACTACTGTAGAAATTTATATCAAGGTACAAACAGTAAGATGTGAACGACGATTATAGGCAAGAATATTCTTCTTGCATGTGATACGGGTTTATTTTTGAACGAAAAACATCCGTATTCTGTTTTCCTATTAGTCCAGGTGGAGGAAATCGATTGATCGAAGAAATTTTAAATTTTACATGTCAATTGGAGGTACTATAGAGGGTCAACAGATTATTCCAGCTGGATGATAAAAGTCAAGAGATTAGAATTGCTAATGACTTGCAGGCAAATGTCCATGGTTCATGAACAGTCGAATGAAAAAAATTTCTCAATCCACTTTTTCGCTATGTCAAAATTCTGTTTGGCCTCTACAATAACATCTTTATTTTCATATTTAACCTTGATCGCCTTTAATGTACTATGATATAAACTAAATTTCTTTCCTGCTTCGGTAATAATGATTTTGTCAACAATAAGTTAAGAAGCCATCTGATTTTTCTAAACGTCGTGGTACGTGGTATGTCATTATTCTCGAGTACAATATCGTTAAAGGATTTTGAATTATATATAACACAATTCATAATTTTCACCATCTCTTCATCAGCCAAAGCAGCCAGGAAGCCTCGCTTTATTCTATGGCTTTTGACAATCATTGGATCCTTGATCTAACATTATTTGTGCATACTTATTTAATTTCATATTAAAATTCAACTACTCTTACAGATATTATGTAGCTTAATTTTGAATACATATTATTCCCGTCGAATGAGTCATCGTATTGTCTTTGTCATACAGTATTACCTTCACACCAGATTCTGCTTCTAGTGTGGCGAACTTAAATCTTCATATAGTAATCTTTTGTACGGTGAGAATACTATTTCAGTAATCCAACCTCTACCTGCGTCTTTGATCTGTTTCCATCTCTACCTAAGTTTCTTGTAAGTGGTACTTCTTCATTTCTTAACTGAGACCATCTTGTTTTTGTAGAAACATTATTTCTTGCCCCAACTTAACCTGTTTATCAAGTCAAGTTCCTTTTGATATCGTGTCCCTTTTCTGCACTTTGCCTATATGATATTTCTTTGGTTCTATTAGTTTCCTCTGGTTAGTTCTTGGATTTTACATCAATAGCGGTATGTAATTAGATAAACTCCTTTTACCTTCTTCTATATAATCGCCTTTCTTAAATACGGTCAGGTACCAATATAATTGGTTTCTCATTGTCATAACCGTCCGGAGAGGAAACTATTAGTAAAGTAAAATCAAGAGCTCTCCTTTCCACCTTGTTCGTCGATAACTACCAAAGTTACCGTTGAGGTTATCCCTGGTGTTTTTCTTATCTTGTTTGTAATAGTATGATTCATCAATTCCGTGTCATCCGATTTCACCTTCACGAAGATGTCATGAACACCGTAGGTTCCCCTTACCTCCTTGATATCCGGTAATTTTGAAAGTTCAGCGATAATCTTTTCTTCGGACCCAAGTGTGCAGTTGACTAATATATATGCAGTCGGCATTGTTGCAGACTCTGCAGTGATTTAGTATTTTAGTGTTTTCTGTTACCCTCTGAACATACTTGATGGCATAAGCATATACTCTTCTAGCTTAGTAGAAAGCTCAAAACAGTCAAAAGCTTCTATAATTTGATAAGCTGCGTGTTGTCCAGCTATCTGACAAGCAAAGAAACGGCAATTAGCATCCTATTTGCTACAATTGCCTTGAAACTCTTCAATCCTCCCCAGATAGTCTACAGTTTTTTGCATCTTGGCAACATCCGGAATACTTCCATTCTTGAATATGGCTTGTTATCTTTATGATTCTCATAAACTGATGATCCGATTGCACCAATAGAAAAAAAGTATTTTAGTATGCATCGGCGACATGTTCATTATCTTGACTCTAAGTGAGAGAGAGAGTTACACCGAAGCAAGGTGAAAATGTAACATGTGATCGATTATCATCAAGGACATGCCAACGTCATCAAAAAGGAACAATAACATGAAAAAAGGAATAACAAATGCAAGATTTAGCCAGGACCATGGGCAAATGCAATCATTAAAATAGAAATAATGTGAAAACCTAGCTGAGATGGGATTGACGCTTGAACATAGATAACTTTATGAAGTGTCTATGCTCTTCTATCATAAGCGCAATTATCAACAGACTAAAGTCATAGTGTTGGCAAATAATCCACGAAATGCCATAGATGTGGAGATGTGCATTTTTGAGAGTTCTATTCATATAAATTATCCTGACGTCCTATTTACAAAATCATAAATCCTTCAAATCATGTGTGTATGAAAGTTCGTTGTGAATGGGCAACTAATGGTGGTCCAGTCGATATTGACTATCATGACAATGAATGGGGTGTTCCAGTGCATAGCGATAAGAAGCTATTCGAGTTCTTGTTACTTGAATCAGCGCAGGCAGGTCTAAGCTGGTCCATAATTCTTAGGAAGCGAGAAGGATACAGAAGAGCATTCGACAATTTTGATGCAAACAAAGTCGCCAATTATGATCAAAGAAGGATCCAACAACTACTTACCAATCCAGCAATCATACGTAATAGATTGAAAATTCAGTCTGCTATAAGGAATGCGAGGGCTTTCATAAAAGTACAGCAAGAATGTGTGAACTTTGACTCATATCTTTGGAATTTTGTTGACGGAAAGCCCAAACATAATCAGTGGCAAAGCTCGAGAGAGATTCCTTCGAGGACAAAGATATCGGATATGTTAAGTGAGGATCTGAAGAAAAGAGGCTTTGTTTTTGTGGGGTCTACTATTTGTTATTCCATGATGCAGGCCGTGGGAATGGTAAACGATCATACTGTCAGCTGTTTCAGATACAAGGAGCTCATGTATTGAGTACATAATGTGGTAGCAACAATATTCTAGAAACGTTGCACTGCTGGCTTTTGATATGCTTTTCTAAAATAAGATTTTGCTGATGTCATTTGTTCTGTCCGCTAATGCTGGTTTCGTTAAAACATGATTCAACGCCTTGTTAAATTGCATAAATGCTTTTTTTGCGAACTAGTTGTCCTATGATTGTTCAATGCTCTCGAGAGTCGAGAGTTTCAATTGCTTTGCCTACACCCACTTTTCTACTGTCGTCTATCTAACTAACGAAGAAATCATCCTTGTGGGGGATAAGTGAGCAGCTGTGCAGTGAGGCAAATATTGTCAAATAATTAACACTTCAGTGTTAAGACAAAACTCACGAGATAGTTTTATATCACGAAGCTAGTTAATCGCTAATGTCTTCTGCTGAGACAATTTATCATCCTCTATTAGATAGTAATCTTCCCCATGACACATCGGTAATAAAAAAAAATAGATTTCCTAGTGTGTAATTCATGTTTTTGGTGTGCCTCGTACCTTAATTTGGAAAATAGTTTAATTCCTTCTCAATGTCCTTCGTGTAAGGAGAAGGCAATAGAATGGATGCCTATCTCTGTGAATGATGCTTACTCGTTTGATTACAAGCCAGTAACCGGAGTAATTCTCGAATTCTCAAATCGGAAAAGCTCTAATGGCGTTCGCTAGAGTTTTTCTAATAATATCCTTTTCAAGTATTCCTCTTGTTCTTTTATGGATGATCGTTTTATTTTTCCTCGGAATATCTACACAATTTCAGGATCCATATCGCAGGACGCAATTCCAGGAGAGCGTCTAAAATAATTTGGCATTATAAATCATAACAGTGTTAATGTAACTAGAGTTAATAGCAAGGTCTGATGTAGGCTGTTAATATATTCTGTGGGTCCATGTTCGTAGAAATGATGTCGATAGTCTATGTATATATCTGAGTTTCTACCTATTATGTACAAATATAATAATACTCGAATCTATAATGACCATAATAGCGCAGCATGGTGGTTGGCCCTGACAGAATAATAACATATTTTAGATTAACCATATCAATCATACTATTCTTCTTGAAGCTGTACTTTCTAAGATTGGCGAACATCATCGCTACCATGGTTGTCGTAAGTCGCCTCAATTGAACATGATTATAAAATAGATATGGATTGATTAAAATGAAAAATATGGTTGATGGTCTTTTTCATTCTTTTTGTTCCAACATCAGTACTGTATGATCCATCATCAGTACTGATGAAAAATATTCCATGAGCAGACTCGATCTTAGTTAAGTCAGAAAATATTTTAAAATGGGATATCATTTTGTTATGTTAATGTGGTTCCTAATTCTTGCAATATGGGGATGCATACCAGAGATTACAAAGGCTTGTATCGATATGACTAATTCGTCAAGTACGTACTTGGGAATAGCCGGAGGCGTAGCAATTGGTGCAGTAAATAGGTTGGTGGATATACAACAGACAGCGCAAGACTTCACAAACGCAAGAACACATTCTGCAACGAATTGAGAGGCTCGAAGAGAAAAATAGAAAGATCTTGGCACAGTTGGAAGAGTTTGCGAAACGTCACGATAATATTCTAAATAGAATTGTTCATCTAAATGAGAACATACACACCTTAGATAAAAGGATCGAGTCTATGACCAAAAAACTGAAGTAATAGTGGTGTGAACATGTGTCAGCCAAACTTGGTATTACAATGTTGCAAGAAACTGAAATTATAGACTAAGATCTAGTGGGCAAAAGAAACTACTAATTGTTTTCAAAATGTATAATAGTTTAGCATTTAATTGTACGGTTTAATCAAATAAAAGAACATTTAGTATTTTCATTGTATAGTTGGGATCTGCGAAGGAGATTTTCAGTCTTGCTCTATGGAGGAGAATTATGAACCATATACAACATTAGACCATTAATTCTAGTGTGATGAGTCAAGTAGAATCCGGTCTTTAACACAATCAGTTATAGTTCTGCCAAAAGATCAGGATTTTGCTGGATGCTTATAGCTCCTTAACTGGATGCTTATAGCTCCTTAACTGGATGCTTATAGCGCCTGCCCTGCTATTCCGAAATCCATTACATGGCCGTGACGCGGGTCTACAACCATTGCAAAAATCATTTATCTTCACTTCGGCCACTTAGCCTCGTTATTTGTTTATGAGCTAGGACAAGCATATTACTATGTGAAGATAATGGTGTGTGGTTCGATAGGCTATGGCGGTATACATGAGATCAGAGAGACGTACACGTTCTTACGTAATGAGGGTTTTGATATTGTGGACCATGTTATGAGCAAATGTATGGATTACTCTCACATTAAAGATTTCAGGAATAGGAAGGCTCTTTCTCATCAAATAGTCACATATGACTTGGAGTTTATACACAATATAGACGTTCTTGTTGTTCTAACCAGTAAGCCAAGTTACGGAACCGGTATCGAGACATATATAGCTAAGAATTTTGGAAAGCGAGTCATACTCTTCGCGAAATCTCCCGTACCCACACCTTGGCCTATAGAATTCTCTGACTACATAGTGAAAAGTGAATATGAGCTTATCAAAGCATTGCATGAATTAGAAAAGGGTAGTTAACAAGACTTTCAGATGAGGCTCCCTTATTTTTTAGAGACAGATTGATGCTAGACAATATGCTTCTTGAGATCAAATGAATTGGCGTGTGATTTCACCAATTGAAGGTAATTCTTTGAAGGATGATCCTTGACATTATCATCCTACATGGTATACCCCCCACTTTCTGGTGTGACCGATTCAACTGAGATTTATCGATACTCTAACAAATTATCATATTCCGAATGAAAAGAAAATTTTAGTATCTTACCTTCTATAAAAAGACCTTGGATGAACGAACTTTAGGTAAGAGTACCCACAGTATATTATAAGCATAATACACAATAACGCATTTCAACTACACAGCAATTTTGCAGACAAGAAGCCTAGACAAGACTAATAGATATACAATCTATAAAGGTCAGGCTCGCGCCAATTTGTCTGACCATCAGTACTGTTTTATTAGTCTAGAATCAATATCATTGTCTCTTTGAACGCCATCTTCCAATATTACCAGATCTTCCAAAGATCAAATAGAACAATAATTTTGTCTATTTAATAGATTCAATAATCTTTTTAATATACATTTTATTATCCTATATTGTTATTTGTTTGGCAGCTGGAAAACACATTTTAATATTAGGAGCTGGATTTGGAGGATTAGTATCAGCTAATTTATTACGAAAAAGGCTTACACCCAAATATCAAATCACAGTCGTTGACAAACGACAATATTACATGATGGGACTCGTCATTTATGGATACTGAGCGGAACCAGAAGATTGATGGATTCTCGAATTCCTTTATATAAGCTAGAAAATTTTTGAATGATGAAATAACAAGTATAGATCTTTCTAGAAATAATGTTACTACTAGAGCAAGCCATAAATTAGAATACGATTATTTGGTAATAGCATTAGGCGCAGAACTTGCTCCGGAACGAATCGACGGATTTGCAGCTAACGAAGGTTATGACATGTATGATGTTGAGCAAGTCCCAAAATTGCGACAAAAAATACTCTCTCTAAAAAGTGGCCCCATAGCGATCTGCATAGCAGATATCCCATATAAATGTCCACCAGCACCGTATGAGGCTTCATTACTGATTAATGATATGTTGATTAAAAATGGAACAAGAGAGCGTATTGATTTGGATATGTACGTACCGACCCCAATTTCATTACCTGTCGCTGGAGCAAAAGTAAGTGAAGATGTCGTCAAGTTACATAAATTAAAAAAAGTATTAGATAAAGAAACGCTAGAATTTGAAAATGCCGGAAGGACAAATTATGATTTGCCAATTGTAATTCCGCCTCATCAGATTCCCGAAGTGATTAGAAATTCAGATCTGCAAAGCGGCCATGATTGGATCAAAGCTGACAAATTCCAGGACAAACTACAAAAATGTCTTTGCGATAGGAGATGTGACGGAGATTAGACTTAACCAGACCATTACCATTAACGGAATCACTACAGTTAGTCAACAAATCATTAATGAAATCACAAATAATAAGGCACAAGTTGAGTTTGACGGAAAAGGATTTTGTTTTATGGAGATAGGAAATAAACAAGCAACATATATCACCGCTGATTTCTATAATGCAGCAGGTCCTACTGTTACACTCGAGCCACCATCAGACGAATTATTTCAAAAGAAACTCAATTTTGAAAGAGACAGGATAAATTATAGCGGTTGCTATAATTTGCGGCAAGAACAATCCTTTGCATCGATAGAAGGAATAGAATCATTAGTAACACTACTCGAAGTGGTACGTTCCAAGAGATAACACTTGCAACCACTGCCGTATGCGATACTGCAAACGAAATTAATGATGTTGTTAAAAATCTAAAACGGTGTGGAATTATTAAGGATATTGCTGGCAAACAACAAACGCCTGACGGGACAGATACATTACAGATCTTGCAGTTTGTTCCAAAGCGGCGTTTGTTTCTAAATTCTAAGACATCTTAGCCCTATCCCGTTCCAGACTTGAAAACAGGAGCTTCGGTTCAAGGATTCCATTGCTAAGTAACCCATTTTAATCTTCTTCGTGGGAATTATAAATGAAGACGTACTACTTTTCCTGATTATTTTTTGTCCGCAGGAGCAGGTTTTGTCTTGTCCTCCACTATGTTAAATCTAGATAGTTGTTTGTACGCAAGGAATACTATAAAGGCAATTATGAGAAAGTCGATTATGTTTGCGATAAGATCGCCAAACATAAATGTAGAATTTCCTACAGTGATTTTGGCGGCATTCAAGTTTCCAGCAGGTAAGAACAATCCGATAAAAGGTGTGATGATATCATTAACAAATGATGTAACTAATTTGGAAGCTGCCTGACCTATGATAAATGCTATAGCTAATCCAATAACTCCAAATGTCTTTAGAAACTCGAAAAATTCTTGCTTCATAGACTTTTGCGCTATATGAGGAGATGGGTCGGCCACTGTAATATTACATTATATCATTTAGTTATTATGTAAACAGACAAAATAAACAGAAAAATTAC
>JBAVTY010000649.1:0-4888 GCA_049696495.1 Candidatus Nitrosopolaris sp. | reverse complement strand
ATGGATAGTTCGGTGATCGTACTTCCTGTGGAAATCTGTATGTCAAAGTCATGATAAAATTTGATTCTTTTCTCTAAAACTGCTTCCGGAATTATGATTGGTATAACATTATAGATTTTTACTACATTGATATAAGCAGATAATGCTTCAAAATTCTCTTTATCTAGAGCTTGCAATCTATCTACAATACATGTAAGTCCTTCTTTGCGTGGTTTTTTTTGAATCTACACGATCTTTGTTAAGTTCAGTTAACATCAAAATATAGTATACCAAAATGACATATATTGAAATTATGGAATATGCAGAAAATATGTGCCCACGTAGGCTGTATTGAAGATATTGCATATGATCTTCATATATTGCACATTTGAAATCGGTAATATTTGGCCAAGAGCATATCTACAGTAGTGTCTCCAGCTTATTATCAGCAACAACAATTAATTGATAGTAGCAATAGGAACAAGAACAGAATCCTGATTGTAGAAAACGAGAAACGATATAATAAATCTACTTTGAAGCTAGATTTACAGAGAAATGGGTTTATAGTTGATACATCTACAGATCCTTTGGCCGCATTAAACAATTTCAGAGCTGGTTTATTTGATATGGTCGCGATAGATAAAAGGATGTCGAAAATGAAGTTGGTTGATTTATATATTAACTTTAAAAAAATAGATGATAAAGTTAGAATCTGTATTCTAAGCCCAAGAAACCTATTAAGAGATTTAAATATAAGGGCCCACACTCTGCCTACATTAAGAATATTTTTAAACTAGCATTCCCACACTAAATCATAAATAGTATTTAATGCCTGTCCGCTAATTTTATTACCTTTAATGATAACTTGGGTGTCGATCTCTCTGCAGAAGTAAACTCTTACTTTCATACGTGTTCATTTGATTGCTATGATATTATGTTCAAATGATACTCGTTTCCTTAATATTTAGGGAAAAACAGATGATACAAATTCCTAAACCTAAGGATTCATTTAACATTATTTTGCGCATGTACTGACTAGGTTAGGAAATAATTAGTGGTTACGACCTCTGATTCTCAGTACAATTAGGTTAGTGGTGATGATTATCCCCGGAAGAACCTGACGAATCATCTGTCGAATTAGAACTACCATAATTGCTGTTACCGTTACCATTATCAGCACTTTGGTTGTTATTGGTGGTAGAAGGACATGTTGCACTAATGTCGATTACTGAACCATCTGGACATGTCTGTGTGTGTTGTTGAAGTTGCTGTTCTTGTGGCTGATTTGAATTGTTATTGACGTTTTGTTGTGGACATGATGGGTCGTTAGGATTAGCGTTGCAGTCTACTGGAGGAGTAGTGGTTGTAGCATTTTGTTTGGGAGTTTGATTTGATTGACATGTACTATTGTCCGTTCCTTGACCACATCCTGGAGTGATTGCTTGTGAATTTGAAGGCGTGCTTGGATTTGATGTGGTATTATTCTCCGTAGGCCCACTACTTGTAATGTTGTTTGGAGTTGTATTACTTGCAGATGGTGGAGAAGGTGGTGTAATTGTATTGTTTACTGGAGAGCTAGTGTTTGAATTATTGAAAGGCGGTGTGTTAGATGGCTGAGGAGTGGTTGCCGTATTTTGTTGAGGTGTTGGCGTTGGATTTGAATTTGATTGACATGTACTATTGTCCGTTCCTTGACCACATCCTGGAGTGATTGCTTGTGGAGGTGAATTAAGTAATGTCTGGTTAGTCTGAGTTTGAGTTGGCGTAAATTCATTCGTTGGCCCGGATGGACTGAAACCTATCATGTTTGCTGGGGCATTCGGATTTGCAGTACCACCTTTGTAAATAGGTGTGTCGGGAGGCACCGAGAATAGGTTGGTAGGACTGTAGGCCGGTGGCGGAGGTGGATGGAATATGTTCATATTATCGGTGTTAACGTTGTTGACATATGCATTGTTGATTAAGTTATTGTTAATTACGTTGACAGAATTTATCGTATTGACATTGTTGACTATGCTTGTGATTTGATTGACGTTAGTGATGAACACAGGAGCATTAATTATTGTTTTTTGGATTATTGCTCTAGTGTATTCCTGTTGAAAGCAGGGAGCAAAACAGTTAATTGCAACCGCAGTTGGTCTATCATAATCTTCTTCTTCTTTTATTACTACAATCCTAACTTTACCACTATATTCATGTTCATGAATTATCTTGACAACTGTCTTGGTTACAAATATGGGGACAACCTTACTTTTGTTCTCAAAAAGTAATTTCTTGTATTTTGGAGTTACATACACATATAGAAATACAATCTTGTGAAAAACTTTGGTATTGATGTCTTTTTTGTTGATAATAATGTAAGTGCATTTGAACCTGTGGTTGTCAGGATCCTTACAATTCAGAGTATTCTTTGGGGGTTTGACATTTGTTACAACAAGTATACAGAGTAGTTTCTTACCTGTCGGATCGATGCATTTGAAGGTTTTTGCATTTGGCTGATTAATTATTACCGTTGCACTTGCAGCGTGAGCATAGCTAATCGCTGCAGCAGGAAAAATAAATGAAGAAGTCAAAAGTAGGAACAAGGCGGTTGTTGGGTTCATTAATCTTTTTATAACTCCAATAAATACATATATATTTTAAACCATTAATCTAGATCATATTTTCTAAACGTTTCAGGAAATGTAATCCCTAATTTGTTTGTGATATTAATATTAGTTAGTTAATAGTGACTACCAACTAACTGTATTGAATTTTTGTCATTGTACGATATATATTTGGAGATACGCGAAACGGCCATTGCCTCGGAACAATTTAGAACTCATCCAGTGTGGTTATAAAAATTTTATAAATCTTCTGTTGAAATTAATACTAACAAACAATATTAATTTACTATGCATCATGTAAACACAGAAAAATATTGTCACTGGCGATTTCTTCGTTCCCATGGGAATACAATCCACTTTTCATGGTTCAATATCTTCCCAACTAATATTGAACTATTCTGTTTGTACCTACATATGAGGAAGGCAAAATCACAATTAAATACTTTTATGAGATCATAAACCTTATAAAATGTATTACCAGTATCATATATATCATCGACAATAAGGTATCTCTTGTCTTTAATCAATTTAGGCATCTCATCGTTTTGTAGCTTCTTATTTCTGATCGGTATGAATTGTATTCGATCAATATCAAGTTCTAGAGCCATTAATCGAGCAGGTATAATTCCTCCATTTGTTACGCCTGAAATCACATCATACTTTTTATTTGATTTTTTTAGCTTATCTGCGACTACTGTTGTTAGTAATTCTACTTCCTCCCAACTACAATATTCTTTAGGAGCAGTTTCTTTAGTTATTCCAGCGTTAAACTTCAAATGGATAATCCCCACAATCATTGCATATTAATATCAACCTCTAATTTATGGATAGGAGATTAATTTATCAGGATTATGTCGATGTGATCTAGTCCTCTGGCCCTAACTATTTGCTCCAGTCTCTCAGGTCTAAAAGTTCCTTCGGTATCTATGTATATTACACCACTATCCATTCCACCTGATTCAATAGGTTGTCTCGCCATAGCACACAACGTATGGCATATCTGCGATTTACCAGAACCGAACTCTCCGTAGAATTCAGTCACCGCCTGTGTTTCTATTCCTCCCAACAACAGTTCATCTAAGGCCCGAGATCCCGTAGAACATCTAAGCATTGATTTTCTTTTCTCTAATGCAAGATCTGCAGTAAGATATTCCTTTTCTATTATACGAGAATCTCTAAGAAGCTTCTGGGCAGCCAGAATAAATGCGGCAGCACTTTCCTTTGAGGCATTAATGTCCAAAGCTAACTCGTCGGCACTTGTTACTGCCAAATCCATTACTGATACAATACCTGCTTCTTTTAGCTTCTTTGCTGTAGTAGGACCAATTCCTTGAGTGACTGAATTGCGAGCAAGGAATGAATCGACCTTTGAAGGCCTTTGGTACATTTAACGTTTACGCTACTTGGTTAAAAGAAGTAAAATCAGATATTATGAAGATAGATCCACAGTTTCACACAGTATATGTTTTCACTGCTGAATCCAACATCAATGATTGAATCACCGCGAACTATTCTTATCACTTTTATTTGCCTTGGCTAAGTGTCCTGCAGATTCGTTGAGTTCCTTCTTTGCTCTTACCTCTTCGGTGAAGTAACGTTTTTCAAGCCAGGAAACGGCATTATCTACTTGCCGCCTTGTTTTTGCTGCTACTATCCCGTCATCTTTTGACATCGTTTTCGTTTTTCCGAATGTTTGTTTCATAATCGTATATACATTCAGTCATTAATACAGTTTTAATAGTTAGTGCTGATCACTACCTCTTTCTATAATCACCTTGGTTCTTTCCCGTTGCTGATGAAATTCCAACTTTGGCAATCTGTTGAGATCTTCCCCCCTCTGTTCAGGTTCAAGGGGTTCGAACCCCCGTGTATCCGATGGACTTTCCAAACATTAGATAAACAAGAAGCTAAGAGGGCATCTCAAACACAGTTATCCAGACAAGGAGGTATCGCCTGATTTGGTAATAAGGTTCAAAGATACTGATTTCGATGGTACTGTCCATGATATGCCATTATCCACTGATATACCAAGACCATATAGTATAGAAGAGATAGAACAACTAAACCATTTATACGTCTTCGAATACGATGATTATTTGATATAATATGGTAAAATGTCCTAAATGCGGTTATACGATTGGATTGGGATTCGAACGTTCCTCATGTTTCATTAAATCTAGAGATGGAGAGGTTCCAGGATTCGCCCATTATCAGAGATAAATCCTATGGTGGAAAAATTATACGATCATCCACGGATGCTACCCGCACCTCCTCCTTCTTCCATTTCTTTTCAGTCGCAATCT
>JBAVTY010000648.1:0-2784 GCA_049696495.1 Candidatus Nitrosopolaris sp. | reverse complement strand
TATAGCCATTCGGTGTTGCTCCTTTCGTTCCAGGAGGTACTGCCTCTCTCGATCCATTGGTTATAGCATAGTTATTAGTTGTTGGATCCCAGGAAGTTATTTTTACAGAATCAATTTTAAGACTACCATGTACATCTATGACGTATGCAGGAGCTATCTTGGCACTGCCATAAACACGTGTTATCTTTGAGCTTATTTTTAGCCACTTAGTATCTGTAGAATCAATATGGAATGTAGCTCCTTTAGCAATTACTAGATTTGCATCTAGGAACCATAGTCCAACTGGAGATTGCCTAGCCAGAATACTGGCATCATGGATCTTGTTATCGATATCTGTAAGCCTGGCTGAACTACAGCTGACAGTGATTGTTCTTTTGGACGGGTTATAGTTAATGCATCCATTATGAGGAGCAGTGTTGGATTGAGAAGACGTAGAAGAAGATAATGTAATTGTGTTGCCCTCAATTGAGGATGGAGTATGAAACGAAGTTTTGTATTTGCTACCATTGGCATCCTGTATGGGGGATGGACGCACGTTGAACGCAATATATCTCGATATTAGAGGTGTGGTAAGAACTAGGGCAGAAGTAACGAAGACAAAAGCAAGGATTGGCCCTGTCATCCAAAAATAGTTCAAGTAATATTAAGAAATTCGTACCGTGGAATATATGTTTTTGAGAATTCTCTACTCAGAATGATGTTATAAATAATATTGTTCTATTTTCCTATTAAGGTAATATAGGAGGTCAGTGAAATGGTAAGTGAAACGGAATTCGAATTTCTGGAATCTGTATATGGGGAATAGAGATAATGGTTGAAGGGTGATTATAATTATCATTATTATTGTTTTTATTGGTATCGCTATTACCTGCGTTTAGCTGAAGAGAGTTGTCGTCGTCGTTGTTGCTATTCGAGCTACTTACTGGTATAGGAGTGACTTTAAAGGACTTTGAAGCTATATTGTTTTCATAACCAGAAGCAGATACTTGCATGTCCACTTTATACCTACCAATTGAATCGTTCTGACCTACTGTCCATGAGTATGATGTTTCACCACTAATATCCGTAACTCCATCCAATTTCTTCTTGGATGATCCGGATGGATCCATTATGTTTCCTGTTACTTTTGCTCCGGCAATGGCGTTAGTGGTATTTGTATCAGTGATCTTAAGTATTATGGTCTGCTTGTGACCGGGATGGATAGTTTTCTTGCCCACATGAATGGAAACTGATAATGTTCTAATAGTATTATTCTTTTCATCGCCAGAATAAGATGAACCATTAGATAATGGTGCAACACTACTTTTAGTAGAACTAGCATTTGCTGATGTGAAATTCCTTTCTAATCCCTTTGTTTGTATTGGTAATGATTGTTGATTTTGATGGAGCTGCAGTTGATGTTGGTTATTGTTAACAATAGAAGTTACTGTTGTATTCGTCGATACACCAGTCACGTTTACACTATTATGCGAAACGGACCTAGGATCATTACCACAAGAGAATTTGGCAGTTATTTTATTTTGTCCTTCTTTAAAATGAGTGTATTTGGGTGTGAACATAAAACTCCATTTTGAGTAGTCATCAGGTCCCCTAGAACCAGTTGGTGTAGCATTTTGATATGGTTTAATCCCATTTACAATGACTGATACCCTACAACCAGAAGTGGTGTTGCCTGCGGATATTCCAGAAATCACAAGGCCTTTACCTGCTTGCACTTGTTGACCTTTGGTCGGAGAAGTAATTTTTATCTCATGTGGTTGCTGTTGAGATGGTAATGTAGTAGTAGAATTATGAATAACAGATGGATCGGGTTTCAGGGATAGTTGTGCAAATGTCATATTAGCCAAAATACCAGAGCAAAGCAGAATAATGATAGTTATTCCAGCAGTAAGACGAGAGGATATTGTCTTATACGATCGAATTCCAACTTGAATAAACCGCATCATATTATAAAAGTAGCATATACGTAATAAAAGTGAACGAGTGATACATTATTTATCATATAAAGATCGCAGAAGCACGAACCAAAGTCGCCCCACCATGTAATTGGAGCTTACGTTGATACTTATGCTTTATTTCATTACAGCAAGTAACTTGGCCTAGTATCATTGGATTTTTGTTTGATCCTAGACCAAGCACATACTTCTTGTTGATGCGCAGCAATCTTTCATGTCTGTTGTAGTGTAATTAGCACTCATGAAATTGCCATTGAACAAATGTGCAGGTACCGTCATGCTATTTTATGTAAGCAGCATTTTTGCGGATGTTTGTGATTGCAGTTTATTGGTTAAAAGTGATAGAGTAGCCAGGAGTATGTGATCAAATTTCAGTAGTTTTTACCCTTAGAAGGCGAACTGATTTCTAACAAGTGTTATAAATAATGTTGGCAATTTTTAAGTTAGGCGGTTGCTACTGTTTTATTACGTTCAGTAGTACTCACTCATTAGCAACCGCCGAATTAATGTCTTCTTTTATCAGTGTTTAAGCTCATGCATGTACTATCATTCTTATAGTACGCCTTTCCATTAGTGAGGTCTGCTTCTGAGCTTGATGAATTTAACCGTATTCTGGCGAATCAGAAATTAGTTGATCTAGCAAGAAAGTGGGACCTGGTAAATCCCAAGCAAAAGGGAGCTCCTACTGCTACAGGCTCCAACGTCTTTGAAATTTAGCTTAGCTAGCCGTTTGTGAAGATGTGGTTTGAATCCAAGCGATCAGGAGATCTGTGTTATATCTGTCGTTCTTAATTGATATCTAGTTGAAACTGGCGTAGCCGATTGATGC
>JBAVTY010000647.1:0-3113 GCA_049696495.1 Candidatus Nitrosopolaris sp. | reverse complement strand
AATTTATTAAATAAATTTGATGACTTCTCTTTTGTGATAGAGGCAATGATTGCATCAGAGTCTCTTCCAGATCTTGTAGGTACATATTGGAAAGGATCACTAACACCAAAAGCAAGTCCACCTGACGCTCCGCACATTAACTTCAGAGGCGTAAGTATATATCGAATTCAAAATGGAAAAATGATAGAAACTTGGCATGTTATTGATGGAATATAGAATGAGGTCTTTCAATCTCCTGCGGGGGATTTAGTTCAGTCTGCAGCCTAGAGGTCAAGTGGGAGAATATTATTACATTGTCATACACAAGCATGACAAGTAGCACAAATCTTCAACATGGCGCTTGTTTGATACATCAACAATTCTAAACTGCTTGATAACAGGCTAAACTGCTTGATGACAGGCAACGGGACCAGGAATAATGTTCATGAGGAAAATGTATATACATTAAAAAGATTGTCTAAAAATAATTTGATCTGTCAACAGAAAAGCACGACTGGAAAACACTAGGATATTTCATTTCTGCAATTATTTCTTCAATCAATTATAGTGTTCTAGAATCATCCGCATAAGAGAAGTTCTTAAAGACAAGGGAATAATTAAGGAAGCAGATCTTCAGGCTGAGGTAGAAAGGCAAAAAGGCCATTATGAAAAGAAGGGCAAAAAAGTGGTTAACCCACTTGAATTAGAGGTTCTAGTAATGATCAACTTGACATTGGGCGATAGTATGATCATGAGCAGGGCCTTTGAACGACATTATGAACAAGTGAAGGGGCGAACACCAATTACGGGTGCAAGAGTAGTTGCCAAAGCATGGATCGATCCTGACTTTAAGGCGCTACTCAAAATATCTCCAAAAGAAGCAATTCTTGGATGGGATCCATCAGTTATATATGCAAAAGACAAAGAGATAATCGACCCGAATGGATTAGAGATCTTAGAAAATACCGAGAAGATTCATAATGTGTGTGTATGCACTCTATGCTCATGCTACCCCGGGGAATATCTAGGAGAACCTCCACTATGGTATGTAAGTAAAGAATACAAACAGAGGATCATAAATGAACCTAGAAAGTATTTGGCCGATTATGGATTGAAATTAAACGATGATGTGGAGATTAGGGTATATGATATAACTGCAGATACACATTATATGGTACTGCCAATGAGGCCCAAGGGTACGGAAAACCTTTCAGAGGACGAATTATCAATGTTAGTAACTAGAGATAGCCTACTTGGTGCAGGACTTCCACTTCCTCCGGATCGACTGCCCGAGCTTAAAAAAGCTATCATGGAGAAGGGAAATCTCTTATCGTATCCTTGATATGTCACTGAGAAAACGTACTAGTGTGTAGCACTCAATTCAAATGAATACTCAAATCAAGTACGGTTTAATCAAGTTAATGTTTACCTTGTTTTGCGCAGTGATGTCGCTGACGCTTGCAAAAAATTTCCAGGTAGCAGCAGTGATATCCTCACACCGAATGGGGAATGTACTAGGGGTTACATAGATGGACCTGCATAATCTGGAGTTTCGTTATGTTGTGATAAGTACCTTGTCTACGTAACATAATAACCGCCATTGATGCTGCCACAGAAATTCGACTGCTCGAAAAACTTCTCATGCATTGCAATGTTTCAGCAGACGTCGCTCAAGGAATGACTTCATCAAATCCAGTACCATCAGGCGGTACCTTTTGTGGTGTGCGGTAGCGTTCCGCACATTAAGCGGGGCAATGTTTACTGTAACATATAGTGTTGACGCAACAAATGGTCCAACAAGATGAAGGGGATAACTTTTATCTCAACTGATAGGTTTTCTGGTGAGCGATAACATAGGGCAATAAAGTTGATAACAACAGGAAACAGGGTAAAAAGCTATTAGGAACTATCTGTTATAATGAATGTTCAAATTCGTCTTTCGCACATGCATTTATCTTTCGTTCTAGTTTTCTCTTTATTTAATTCATCCATGGTCATTCCATTAGCTAAAATGATAGTACTGTTATTATCATCAATATTGTCCTCAGTAAAAATACACGCATAGGAATGATTTTCCAATGTCTGAATGATTGAGTCATCGTTTGCTGATATGGAGAGTTCTAATTCCTTTAACGGAATTAAAGAACCATAGTCATCGATATCAGGATGAGTAACTTTGACCTTGTTTTTGTCAGTATCAATACTGTTTACTTTCACTAACATTACTGATGACATATGCGCATGAGATCCTTCTAAGGTTTTCCTAGAATTCTATTTCGTTTCCGTTTCACCTTACCTAGAATTCTATTTCTTGACCCTCAATGCACTAGAATGATTAGTTCTGGCAGGCGGCTTTGGCGTCCGTAGCAGCAGCATAGATACAAAATGCGTCTGCACATCAAGATTCTCCGCCTAATGCTAGCCTATAGCATTTATGGTCTATGCTTTAGAATGTGTCTAAACTACCTACCATTCATATATTAGAATACAATACAGTCATAATTAATTTGCTATACAAAGTATGCGAAACTAAAGACGTAGATAATAATGCCGCGAAATCCTTCGTAATAGACACCAATAATGACATACTGATAGGTAAAATAAATTACAAAATGTTTGCTTGTAAAAACTATTGTCCTCACAGAGCAGCACGTTTATCTAAAAGCCAGTTAAAACCTGGTGAAAATCGAATAGCATGTTACATGCATGGTTTTGAATATAATGTTTTTACTGGCAAGTTAGAAAATATTCCTAACAAATGGATTAATCAGAGCGAAGGATGGAAAAAATCTGGAGAATTGGTCCTCTATGATGTAATCGAAAAAGATGGCAGTGTCTTTGTTAATCTCCCGTAATAACATAAATCCCATTACTAGCACTTATTATGTTCTTTTACAATATTAAAAGGAGTGGGCGGAAGGTTGATGTTAATTTCGTCTTGCCCCGGTGATAGTATAAATGATTTTATAGAAGCATTATGAACCAAGGCAAAACAAGATCAGGTTCATACACGTAAAACACGAAGCCTACCTTGGGCTTGAAAGTGTATTAAACGATATTTACCATAATCTATATGCTCTAGTTGATCCAATCCAACTGCAGTCTGGGGAGTTTGGCATTATTTGTTCGGAAAG
>JBAVTY010000646.1:0-2722 GCA_049696495.1 Candidatus Nitrosopolaris sp. | reverse complement strand
GTTATATTGTGTTAGATATCGTTATGTATTAGTAATTACTTAGAATAAATAAGATGACATCTAACCAAAGAGTTGCTGTAGTTACTGGCAGCTCAAGTGGAAATGGCTATGAAACATCCTTAACCTTGGCAAGAAACGGGTTTCTGACATACGCTACAATGCGTAATCTCAATAAAAGTGAGAATATAAAATCACTTGCAGAGAAGGAAAAATTACCATTAAAAATAGTACAGCTAGGCGTTACAGATGACAGGTCCGTCAACAATGCAATGCAATCGATAACTGCTGAATCTAACAGAATAGATGTGCTAGTGAATAATGCGGGTTATCCACTAAGTGGTGCATTTGAAGACCTTGGTATGGAAGAGATAAAGGCTCAGTACGAAACTAATCTGTTCGGTGTTATAAGAGTAACTCAAGCTGTCCTTCCCATCATGAGAAAACAGAGATCTGGTATCATTGTAAATACTAGTTCAGTAGCGGGAAGATTTGGTTTTCCTGTACTGTCCGCTTATAGTAGCACAAAATTTGCAGTTGAAGGTCTGAGTGAATCTATGGCATATGAATTTGAGCCATTTGGAATAAAAGTTGTCTTGGTAGAACCTGGATTTATCAGAACAAACATTGCTAAAAGTACGGTTGTTGCCAAGAAATCTCAAGATGCAAATTCTCCATATTCACAACTTATGCAAAACATGGCTACAAGCTTTGAACATTTGATGGAGGTTGGCTCTTCTCCCGATGTTGTAGCAAAAGTAGTGCTTAAAGCTGTTACAAGTGAAAATCCTAGTCTGAGGTATTTAGCTGGAACGGATGCAGAAGACTGGATGGAAGCGAAAAGAAGTATGTCTGACGAAGGGTTCTATAAAATGATGAAGCAAAATCTGGTGAAGTAGGACGTCGTGAAAGAACCACCGTTGAGCCAATACAGCCTTGTTGACCCAATAGCGCCTTTTCAATTTGGGGCCGTGCTGATTTTCACTATACAGACACAATTAAGGAAAATCTAAAGCCCCTCAGGAATCTCATTGATAGCAAATTCGGCGAACTTAATCAAACAATATCATTGCGTCAATCCCATGGAATTAATGCGGCGTTGCCAATAATTCTAAGTGGCAAAGGAAAGAACCTTATGGATAAGATTAGAATGACTCTTGATAATATTGAGAACCAAGAGAATAACTTGTTATCCAGTGAAGCTTTGCGATTACAGGTCGATTCAAGAACCACAATATATTCTATCCTTACTGCTATTCTTGCTTCTTCCATTATCACTGGAGTTTCAATTTTTGTAATCAATCGCCGCGTACATAGACATCATCTGGATGTTCAAAGATCGCAGGCTCAGGTAAAAAAAAGGACAGAAGAGTTGCAGAATGCGAACAATCAGCTGCTAATAGTGAACACAGCCCCGGTAACAACTGAAAGAGCAAAAGAAGAGTTTATTTCGATGATAAGTCATGAATTAAAGACCCCTCTGGTGCCCCTTAAAGGCTATGCTCAAATGCTTCTAAGACCCAAGTTTATGGGAGGTGCTGAAGTAAACGAACGACAAAAGAATGCGATCGGTGTAATGAACAGAAGTATAGAAAAATTACAAGCTCTCGTTGATGATGTGATGGATGTCTATAAACTTGATATGGGAAAGCTCAAGTTCTCTATGACTGATACTGATATTACAAAGCTGATAAATGATTCAATTTTAGAGCTAAGACCATTGACTCTTAATAAGAAGATAGATCTTGTAACAGACATAGAAGTAAATGGTACTGTTTTTTGTGACCCAAACAGAATCGACCAGGTTCTATCCAATTTAATTAAAAATTCAATAGACTTTGTTCCTGATAATGGCAATGGAAAGATAATTGTGAGAGCCCAGAAAGTAGATTATAACGATAGTGCCAATAATATCAACATGATACTTTTTACTGTAGAGGATAATGGCATTGGAATAAACCCAGAGAAAGCGGACAAACTTTTTCAAAAGTTTTACCAAATTGATACTGGACCCACTAGAAAACATGCAGGCACGGGGTTAGGTTTGGTAATATGCAGAGGCATAATTGAGACTCATGGTGGAAAGATTTGGCTTGATAATACTTTTAAAACCGGCGCAGCAATCAAATTTACGTTACCAGTGAGAAGACAAGAGGACAAGGGGGAAAGGGATATAATTGTACAAGTTGTTCTCCAAATTCTCGAAGAATAACCATAGTTAATATACGTTAATCATACCACAACCGCCTTTTACATGTCTTTCAACAAAGCAGATGATGACTAATTCGCTTGTCAGAATAGAGATTATCATCTTTTACTAGAAGAATTTGTATTTGTGATGGATGCAGTGGTAGTAGGAGTAATATTGGAATTTGAAAGACCGGAGTGAGCTTCAAGCCATGCGTAAAGATCTGCTAAAACATAAGGTTGTATAGGTCCAACAGACGTCAACCATTCAGATGAGGGATAAAATGTATGACCAAGATTTGGATATGTGATCAATGTATGGTCAGGGTGATTTACCTCAGTCAGTTTTTGTTCCAAAAGAAACGCTTGTTGAACTGGAGTCAGAGAATCATTTTCTCCGTTGAGTAATTGTGGTTACACTTCTGTCAGGAAGTGTATTCATATAGAAATCAGAACAAAGTTTAATCTAATACATGAAAAGGAATGGACTGGTGACACCGTATCTAATATTTGTAAGAGGTATGGTGTTTCCAGAAAG
>JBAVTY010000645.1:0-3804 GCA_049696495.1 Candidatus Nitrosopolaris sp. | reverse complement strand
CTTGAGGAAGTAAGAAATCGTGCAAAGAAACTTTTTGAAAGCAACAATGTGCAAGAGTCATTCAATATTGTAAAAGATATTATTGAGTTGTGCATGAAAAATTATGATGTTGTAGATGATTCTGATGGTATGCTTGCTGAATTTATTGAAGGGTCTTTGAATCTTTATGCTAGAATATTGCACGCATTAAACGTAGAATGGACAATGAAACAAAAAATCCATGAAGATAACTGGAAGATGTTTGTCGTGGACAAATACGACTTTTCTGATTATGTTTCGAAAATGTTAGTAGATTCATGTAGTAATGAAGAAGATTTTACCTTTATTGAAAAACTTGCGTTAGAGGAGCTACAAAAAGGCAAGGCTAGAGGAGAGGAGTATCGTACCTCAATAGTTGACATTTTACTGGATATATATGAAAAGAAGAAAGATGAAAAAAAGTTCTTATCATTGTGTGAAAAAGAGTTTGAACATTCATATTTTAGATATATTCCATACCTTGAATCAAAACGACAAATTGATGAGGCTATCCAATGTTGTACAAAGGCATTAGATTTTGCAAAGGGTTTCCTGAAAACAGATCTCATTGAAAAGATGGGAGATTTAAGACATGCTTGCGGGGATAACAACGAATCATTGTCCCTGTACATAAAGTCATTCAAGGATAGACCCGAAGAGGAATTACTCGAAAAGATAACGCGTTTATCAAATGAACTTGGTTTATGGAAAGATGTTAAAAAAGAACTAACTTCTTTTATGGGAGAGGAAGGAGATACCCATAATCTGCTCGAACTCTATCTTAGAGATAAAGATCTTGCCTCAGCATTCAAAATAGCTTCGCAGCATATAGACGATATATATGATACTGAAAGGGTTGCAAAAGCATGTGAAAAATCCATGCCATACGAAGCAGCAGAACTCTACCGAAATATGGCTGAAGAGTCCATAAAACAATCAAACAGAAATGCATACAGAACAGCAAAATATTACTATAAAGCCATGTATCGGCTCTATACTTCTCTCAAAAAGGAAAATGAGTTCAGACAGTATATAGATACTATAAAATCAGCAAACAAAAGGAAACCTGCACTTCTAGAAGAACTATCGCATATATAACACTGGAAATCAGGTTGATCTGCTAGACAAGGAATTACTTGTTATCACCGGGCTCGGAGGGATTCGATTCCCGCATATAAAGGGGTTCAGCAACAGGTTATTTAGCTTTTGTGCTTATCTCTCCTCCACAGATTAATGCCCGGTTAAACAAACGGATCGTGGGCCTTCCTGAAGTGGACCGAGCAACTTTTTGCAGCAAGAAACACGCTCGGAACTACGACCATTTCGTAAAATGCTATCGATTGTCGAAGTTACCGTGGAGATGTCTGGATCTCTTAGAATAGCAAGCCTAGGTTTTATATTCAGTTTTGCACAACAATAGACGTATTGAGTTTGATTAATTTCTCAGAACAGTTATTAAAGTTGAAGGATTTTAATGAGGCCTTTGAATTAGTAAAACTAGCAGTTAAAACTAAATTTAATATGCATAGAGCGGGATTGAGTCTCATCCTACAGGGATTGCCTAGTACTATAGGAGCGTATCATATCCTTGGCTCTAACATAATTGTCGCAAATAGAAGCATCTTAAATGTGATCCAACAGCATAAGTCTATGGAAGAATACAATTCGTATCTGTTTATGGTATTGGCACATGAATATCTGCATAGCTTTGGTATTGTAGACGAATTTCAGGTAAGACAAATGACATATGATCTATGTTCCTCACTTCTTGGAAAAGAGCATCCAGCCTCAATAATGGCAAAGGAAGATCCTTCAGTATTGTTCCCTGAGCTTGCTTTACTCAGAGAAACTAGATTTGATAAGCATTTTGAAATCGTAAAGAATTTTGACAAAACAAGTCAGTCTTATATCCAGTAATATTGTTCAGTAGTGGTCCGGTTATTGATTCACTCCAATTGAGACAGTCTTTGTCGACATCTTGCTATAGATATCTCTCATTGACACAAAGTGGCTCAGAAAAGTAAAAGATGTTTTGTCATTATCCGAAGAGCTAATATGATTTAGTATTGGCATGGCGTTCCATTCCGCAGTAGATATAGAAAAACTTCCACTTGACGCAGCTGCTTATAGAATTGCCGAAGATATAAGATACTATCAACAATTAGGCGGGTTTAAACACGAACATTACAAAGCCATTCAACAGATCTGCATGCTTAATGCGATTCCGGCAAATAAGCAAGCCACACTCATGGCTTTGATAGATTGCAGAGCTTGGATACAACGGGAAGTAGATTATCCTAGCTATGTGAGTTCATGTTAGATGTTGAGATTGTTATTATCAACCATTTAACTTCCTATCACGTTTAGATCGTTTATTTTATAGCTATCGCCCATTGTATTTCCATAAAAGATTAATTTGACAAATCTCGCTGTAACCGGTGAGTCAGACAAGGTAAATTTTTCCCTGCCTGAGTTCATGCCGGTATTTTGGATAGAACCATGGCTGACGAAGTGTACTCCATCTGTTGATGTCTGTACTGTGAAAAAGTTTATTGTCTTATCTCCGTTGGCAAATCCAATTTCAAGATTGCAAATTGATTTTTCTTTTCCTAAATCTAGCTGAACCCAGGAACTTCCTGTAGCTGACCACGTAGCAGGAGGATTGTTATTAGGATTATTCCAGTTATTTAGAGTTTTTAGAAGTGTGTTTGAATTGCTATTATTGCTGTCCGTGACCCCTGCTATCTGGAGTCTATTTTGAGTACCACATAAAGGGGCTAGAGATTGGCTTTTAAAATTTCCTTGAACATTTGCTAATGTAGTAAACGACGTATATTGGTTATTTGGGAATGTTGCATGTACTTCGATTTGCCATATTCCTAATGGCCCTGAAATTTGAAATGTACTTGCGCCTACCTTCTTAAGAGGATATACTGAAGGAATGTCTCCATCATAGTCCGTGATAAACGCATCTATTTTTTTAGGCTGTTTGCTAAATTCAAAGCTTACCGTATTGCCTGGTTGCACTGTCAATTTGGCATTTGTGTCTCCTGGTAGAGCAGGAAACAGGACTTTACTTAAGTGTCCAACCTGGGTAAAAATGAAGGGAGACATATCATATTTATGATTATTATACACTACTTTCGATTGCGCGATAGATATCGGTGCAGATAAAGTATTAGCAGCGTATGTAATTTTGAAAGGTAAAAGAGGTGTAGAGACAACAAAAATAGTTACGACTGCCAAGAACGTTGTGGTAATCACATTTTCTGTATATTCAATTGCTTTCAAGTGGCAATCTCCCATCCATTGTTCATGGGCAATAATTGTATTCAGACTGTTGTATTTAGAGAATACTGAAGCAACTACCAAAATAATAATGAATATCATGACTACTCATGTAACCGCTAGAAAAATTTCCGAGATTTAATATTAGACCACATTAGAAAAGTGCCATTGTACCATCTAGTGATGCTAAATAAGTTCCCATGGTTATCGTGATTACAACTGCTGCAATCCCTGTAATTACAACTAGTTTTTCGGTTTATGCTGTCAATTTTTGCACTTTATTGCTATGCTGTATCAAACAAGTGAAGAGTTACAGAATGTACAGATTCCATGTAGAGCCGAATGTATACCGAATACAACTTAACAAATATTAAAAACGGCAATATTTGTTAAGAGCGGTTTGTTGTACTTGCTTCAGGACAATTAAGTTGAGACCATAAACCTGCACAGATCCCCAGATGTCTACTTCATATTTATTCCATTATTAATTGACATACG
>JBAVTY010000644.1:0-3271 GCA_049696495.1 Candidatus Nitrosopolaris sp. | reverse complement strand
TTTTCATCCAGAACTATTTTCCCAAGGCGCCGCAGCATCTTTGTATCCTGTAGACGTTGTTTACATGACCATAGAAATTAAGACTACGATGACCAAAGACTCGATGAATGACGCTATTGAAAACGTTTTTTCCGTTAAACGCCTAAAATTCATAGAATCTCCAATTCTTAAACTTGTAGAATCTCCACCTATCCCAGGAATAATACCATTTACTTACACTAAAACCTCGTCTCCTCTCAGTGTAATATTCGCATTTGATTGCGACACAACAAAATTTGAAACGTTTGAATCTTGGATAAAATCTAGCAAGGTAGATAATCAAAACGAATTATTTGATCTTTGCTATATCCTTCATTCAACCTTTACCTATACATTCCAAGATATAGACAGGAAAAATGAAGCTACGAGATGTGTTTATCCTTTGTCAAAATCAGTAAGACAAGAATACCCTAAACTTGAGAATCTAGAAGATTTCGAAAAATATAAGGACGATATAAGAAATCCACTTGTGCAGTTCTACGGTATTCCTAAACTTTTTATCAAATCTATATCACATGATAGAATTAAAGCATACTATACAGAGAAGATCGTGACTATCTGACAGATAGAATGTTTGTTGACATGAAAGTAGGCCCTAGGTAAAAATCAGGATCTTTCTATGCTCAGGATTTGAAAATTTGTCAAGAAGAATAAGAACATCTTACCAGACTGGTTTATTCAAGCTATTCAGCCTGAACAGAAATCTGCAATATATAATTTGACGTCTCAATTTCTCAAGAAAAGCCACGCCTAGGATAATGAAAATGCCAAAGTATGTACGTAGTACACCAGTAGCAATTTTAAGAAACATTTTATTGCCAGTTGTTAGGCGTACTCCGATGCCGATGAAGAGCATAAATTTTGTTATACTTGGCGATTTTCAGATTGCAAGTGAGCTAGGTAAGAAGGGAACCACAACAGATCTATCAATCTATGACAGAAAGACACAAGACACTATTTACACTTGGACTGCACCTATCACCTTTCCTGATAAAATTCAATCTTTGATGCAGGCAGTGAATATTGCTGAATATGCTATACTGAACGTTACAAAAATAGACAAGTATCTGGGGGAGCAAATCATCGCATTGGATGCAGTTGGATTCACAAGCGGATTAATCTTGCATTCATATGATGTAGATGAGGTCAAGTTAAAAACATTAATAAGAACCACGACGGTCTCAGACTTTAAATTTCTAGATAATATCCATGAATTAAAACAAGAAATGACTAGACTTGAACCAAAAAGCCTAGAAGGGGATTGCATAATTCCAATAGACCATGCTTTTGACGTCAAGGGAATTGGAACAGTAATACTAGGTGTCGTAAAGCAGGGGACCGTGAAGACGTATGATCAATTGAAGATCTTACCTAGTGGAAAGAATATACTTGTCAAATCAATTCAGATGCATGATGATCCTGTAAACGAATCCAAAAGTCCTGCAAGAGTCGGGCTAGCTATCAAAGGTGTCGCTCCTGATGATATTTCGAGGGGAGACGTCCTTTGTTCCCATAGTTCACCAAATCTAAAGGTAACAACAGATGCAGATGCCATTCCTGCAGAATTTATCAAAAGTCCTTATCACAAGGGAGATCTTATAGAGAACCAAACTTACTTATTATCCGTTGGAATGCAAATCAAGCCGGTAAAGATAAAACATACTAATACTGATACAATTCAAATAATTCCCAAGTCATTGGTATTCTTCTCCGGCCAAAATTATGCTCTTTTAAAGCCAGATAATCTTGGAACAAGAATAATAGGAAAAGGCGTCATTCAATAAAAATGCGGTTATGACTATAGCTGGTGGTTGAAATTTATTACATTTCAATTTCCACCAGAAAGCCTAAACCTTCAGATGTAAATGTACTGGTAAATATATAAACGTTCAATTCTAAATTCTGGGCACATCATGAGTAGGAATTGAAGTCACTTCGATTCCCAAGTCTTCGTTTTCATAATCGACTGTTCTAGTTTCCTTTCCTGGAACTTTTTTCATCTTATAATCTATCTTATTAAAAATAAAGGAATACTGGTCTCTATGTATCTCTCAATGTCTCTGTAATAGAACAGGAACCTTTCTTACGTATTCATCGCCAATTGGCTCATAATCGTCCAGAATCATCACATATGTAGCATCAATAGGAGTAATAAAATATTCTTCACTTCGGATGTCTGCGAAATAAGCGAAATCATTTATTATCCATAATATTGGACCTGATTGAATTCAAAAACTATCGTTCATAAACAGATATCTGGTTATGTGTAGTGTGAAGCGTTGTTCTATAGTAATTGGCCATGGAAGCCAAACATGAGAGAACGTACCAATGCCTGTTCCGTGTCTAAGAATCATTGAATAGGCTATCAACCCTGTCTATCCAGCATACGAAGCTGCTCTAACTTATTATTTAAGTGCAAGGTATCTGATCCGAACGACCTACCTGTGTCAGCAACAGTACGGTTTTAAAAATTACTCTGATAGCTGTTTGGTTAATTATATACAAACAAATTATGCTTTAATTATCTTGAAGTTATTACAAAATGCCCTGCATGTAACCATGACTATAGCGAAAGTGAGCTTGAAAGTCATTTAGAAAGGTATGATGTCACAACGAAAGAAAACTTAGCCAAATATTTGGCATACCTAAAACGCAGGATAGACCAGCTTGAGGCAGCTTTGCCACGGCCTAAACCGGAACCGTAAAACTATTGTTTTAATTTCCATTAGGAGACTAGTTGAGGTTATAGGGTTTAACATGGATTATAGAATAGTTTTTGTGATCGATTTCCTAAAGCGAAGAAAGCCGCAGGAATTTTATGATCACAGGACTGTAGAATTTGTTCCATTGGATAAGCCTGAAATACAAAAAGCAAGATCAGATCCAAAGAACGAACAGAACCTCTATAATTATATGTGATGCAGGTCTTTACGACGGGTAGCGATATTTCCAAGATTATTTGAAAAATTCGCAGGGGCGCCGCCAACCAGACAAGGAGATGAGAAAACACCACCTGGAATTTCATAGTTCCAAATCTGTGTTCCATAGTTTGAATCTATTCCAAGAAGAAAATTTTTTCCTGTAAAAGATGTATCTTTAATCCAAGAGTCATATGTAGCAGCTACCAGAATTCCATTGTGGATTGAAGGTGATGAGACTATAGGACTACCTACATTCAAATGCCATTTTATTTCCTTTTTCGATAGATTCAATGCAAAAATTCGACCTGTTA
>JBAVTY010000643.1:0-3635 GCA_049696495.1 Candidatus Nitrosopolaris sp. | reverse complement strand
ATTTCATTATTATCATTGTCAGTACTATAATCTACCCATCTCTTACTTAATTCAACGTGTACCTTGTTTTTGAATATGGTTCTCGTATTTACAAAGTAGTGTCTTCTTCTTGCTAGATCTCGTAGATTTCTTATCTTTTCGTCTGGAATGTAGCACTCTGGTATCATATCTGTTCGCAGCAGATCTGCTAATATCCTAGCACCTACCTTGTCAGTCTTAACCTTTGCATAATCAATGGCTTTAACCATGAGTGGATGTGCTACCTTTACATTGTAGCCTTTGCTTTTTAGAAGATCGTACAGATATTGGTAGTTGTATCCTGATTCCATTACCACATTAGCATTTGTACCCTTTAGAAATTTCAGTACGTTGTCAGCTTGTCTCTTGACTTGCCATCTTGACTTTTCAATACTGTTCGAATTGTTCGTTGGCCTAGATCGAACGAAGCATACATATCTGTAATGGTAGTGGCTTTTTTCAGTCTTATCTTGTCGAACATGTCACCTACTAAGCCGCTAGATTCTGAAGATATCTTGTGATCTATCTTCTATAAGAATATAATGATACATCGGATACTAATAATGACCGTTAAATTTATCTAATGGGTAGGGTCTGCTAGATTAATGAGAAAATCGTCAAACGTACATATTGCTACCGCTGTGTCGGCAGTTATCCTTGTTGCAGGATTAATGTTGTTACCAGCTGTAAGCAAAGGGATGGCCATGTCGATGACAACCATACCAGAACTATCAAAGCTATTGAATCCTACGTCAACGCAAGGCATGCAAGGGGGCGATCTAAACTTTGCAATGGATTCTGGAGGTTTTATGCAAGTGAGTATGCAGACAGCTGAAAATATGGTGAAAAAAGGAGATCCTATACACAAGTACTCATTAGTGGCATATGAAACAGACCTCAAGTTACCCCAGAACGTTACAATACATGCAATGACTTTTAATGGAACAGTTCCAGGTCCAACAGTTAGAGTAACCCAGGGCGACTTGATAAACGTAACACTGATAAATTATCCTAAAAATACAACCCCGCACAGCCTCGATAATCATGCAGCACTTATAAGCGCAGTGCCAAACTTTGGACCGATCGGACCAGGATGGGAGCGGTCATATGCATTCATAGCTACACAACCAGGGTTCTTCAAGTATCATTGTGAAGGTATCGGAGTAATTTCAATGGACCAGCATGTATTTTCTGGAATGGTTGGAGGTGTTATAGTTGATCCTGCTAACGGATATACACCCTACGTATTTCACACATACACTGACTCTGGTGCTAAAATATCGCAGGTTGTAAGTCCACTTGCAAAAGAAGTTCAATATATCTTTTCAGAATGGTACCTAACAAAGAACGGTGGCTACAATTCAACTGCAATGTTCAACCATCAACCGACATACACATGGATAAATGGTATTCCTTTTGGATATGATCCAGTAATCACGAAGACACCCGGTGCTATTCCTCTGCAATTCAATAAAGGAGACCATGTCAGATTCTTTCTACTGAATGAAGGAGACAATATGGTGAACTTCCACATAGTAGGTGGGCAATTAGACAGAGTGATTTCTGGTCAGGTAGTCCAAGGATGGGGCAAACAAACATACTTGCTTGGTGGCTCAAACGATGCTATAATAGACGTAGTGTTCAACAAGGCAGGTGCATTTGCTCCTCTAAATCATGACTATGCTGATCTATTCAAAGGACAAGCAAGTATATTGGTAGTAAATGGTCCGGACGGTCAACCAGGTAAAACATTGGGTCTTAAAAACACACTTAATCCTTCAAATGCTATTCCGCCCATGGGTAAGGATAGCATACGTGTAGCAACCACGCCATATCAATTAGGAACATCACTTAAACTGTCTAGTAGCCAGATAGGACCTCTAAAGCACTGCACGAAGGAAGCCTGTTTGTAAGTACAATCGGTGAGCTACCACTCCATTTTCTTTTTTTTATCTTGTCCCGTCAGTACGTAAAGGTGGTGTAATATCGTTTGTGATATTTCTTATGATTCTTTAGCCACATCATCTTTCTACGTTGACCTATCTAAATTATTTGTTTCATGTTCCTCTTCAATCTGATAAATTCGGGCTGATGGCAAACAGAATCTTGCTAGGAGTATTGGTTGATGATAAAAATAGATTTCCGTTATCCGGAACTATCCGAAAAAAGGGAGTGATATACAAACAGTATAAGGTATGAAATAGACCATATTATATTTGGTAAAACTTCCTCCAAATAGGAAGATGTAGCTAAGATGCATCTTTTACTAGAGCCTTTTCTGCATTTCTTCTTGAATCATCAATTTTTTGTGATCTCGGCTGAAAAATCGTGATTGTTTTCTCCTTTCAATTCGTACAATCTCTTGCACGGCGTTGATTGGAAATTAATCCTAAATTATATCCAGGGGCCAACTGGCTGGCCTTAAGTTTCTACCTTTGGTATGCTCTCTCCTCTGTGTGATTACAAATCCACTCAGATCTTTGAATCTGCTACAATAAAGAATTTATTACATTAATTGCTAACCTATAAATTTCATGCTGTGAAATTAGTTACTAAAAACACGAAACATTGACTACTACAAACCAATCAATGCAATTACCAATAGACGAATGTGAAGAATGGATATGGGATACTTTGGATAGTACAAAAGATTGCGGTTTTGAATACATAAAAGACGGAAATAAGGAATTTCTAATATTCAATACAAATGACTTCTTCGCAGATTCCAAAGCACTAGAAAAAATTAGAAAGACTACCGGAATGGAGTTGGTTCAAATGAGTACGCATAATGGATATACAAAGTTATGGTTTGGTAGATATACATCAGAAAAGGACATCAAATTTAGAATGGTTTAGTAAGAATAAAAGGCGTCTCTGTCTGTACCTTTAAATATACTGTAGACAACTACTGTCAAATAGTTGTGCCAGTTAATGTCTTAGCAAGAAAGATCAATTATAAAAGATGAATGAATCATAAATAGTTTTAAATTGCATTCAACAGCATTCAAAAAAAAGTGATGGACATGATAGCGGTTCACATACCCCCAATAGTTAGTAATAAAGCAATTCTAGGAATACCCACAATAGTTGAAAGTTTTTCGGCGCCGAAAAGCTGCATACTTTTTACAGCTCATATTTTAGGACCATGGTTTGCAAAATCCTGCAAAATATTCCTGAGCAGTATCATGTTTAGTTCAGCCTCAACATAGTATAGAATGATAATATCGGTATGCAATCATTTCATTATATATAAAAATAATTCGTAGGATAAAAAAAGTGACTCCGAATCATTTCAAATGATGATTTGAAACCTAACTGTGGTACTTACATAGATAGGTGACACTTTCAAATACCCACATAGGTGACACTTTTCTGCTTGGTATTATTTCTATCATGCGATCTATTGAATGTCTGTGGAAACATTTCAGATGGTGTTAGTCCATTTATACCTACATGTTCCCTTTTGTCGTGGTATGCCTTAACAAACATGTCATATCTTAACTTCCCCTCATCTATGCTTGATATGTCCTCCACTGAAATGAACTCGTTCTTGACTATCTTGTTGTATGCTTCTATTTTTCCTTGCAGCTGGGGATAGGAATTTGGAATCGGCCTAT
>JBAVTY010000642.1:0-4391 GCA_049696495.1 Candidatus Nitrosopolaris sp. | reverse complement strand
TAATACAACTGATGGCAAAAATTGCCCTTGGTGTAGAAAAACATGTCATCATGATGCATCGTTAAAACCAAGGGTCTTAATTTCGCCGATGTAATGGGGCATCAAAGCTTATCTTCTTATCCGCTCCATGTCTCGGCAAGCTTCAACTTTTTTAGGGTATCTATAGAGGTCATGCTAATAATATGATAGCCAATATAGGAAAAGGGAAGGCAACAATCTCTGAGCCTGAGACGGTGACAGAAGTTTAATTGTACCCTCTAGAAAAATGAGGTGGAATAACAAAGACGAAAACAATTTTGGAATATAATAATAGAATGATATCCAGGCAACGGTGTCTAGTAACTACAGGAGTCTAATAATATAGCATTTTTGGATTTTCCAACGGTCGAGTTTTAATGTAAATGATGTATATGCGTTTTCATTGACCTTAACAGAGGAGTCAAAACCAGGGAATGATATGGACTACTATACTTTCGGTTCCTGTCATAGAAACGGCGGAAGATTTGAGTAAAGCAAAAAAGGCATTTTCTATTGGGGTCCTAAACTACATAGCAAAATGTAATGAAATGAAGAACTATAATAATTGGCCAAAACATTATAGCATCGATTACGATACGGTAGCAGCTGCATGGAAGGCTCCAGGGGTGGAAATCATCGGCCTGCCAGGAGCATCCGCGCCCCACCAGTGGATATTGTCCCAGCATACGATGTCCTCGCTGGAGCCCGGCACAATTACACTCGTGTGTACTATTTACTTCCCATATAATACTAGAGCATTATTATTTATAATATTAATACGAAGTACGTATATTTTGATTATCAGAATAATTACTTAAGTTGCGACGCGGCCCCGGTATACTAATAGGAGGAGGAATCCTTGAACTTGCAGGCGTAATTATAATAGTGTTATCCATCTATTCACTTGCTTCTTTGGCTGAATCGATGCCCACAAACATCTCTACCAAAAACGTAATCAAATCAGCTCTCAATGTCAACCAAACTGCCATCAAGGAATCCCTCAGGAGCATTGGTATTACCGTGGGTTTGGCTTTTTCCGGTTTGTTGATTGCCACCATTTTAATGGTTAACGGAATTATTGCGCTCATTGGAGGAACCGTTATACTCTTCATGGATAGGAGAAGGAATAAACTAAATCCGCAAGCACAACAGGCGGGCAGCCCTATTGGTTAACGGCCGATTCCCATTCTGCAGTAATTGATTCGGAAGGTCGTAGAGATTTAAGAAATCGCTGGTAATTGTCTAAAACCAGGTACGTCCTATTATATAGACCAGAAGGGTCGGATTTAAGTAATCTCTATCGGACTGCGCTATATGGTGTTACTGTTACCCATATTCTTGAAACGTACAACGTAAATATCACGAAACCCAAAGAAGTGAACATTTTTTCTATCCACTAGTATAAGAGAAAGTCGAGTATAGGTGAGCTGTGCGACGAAGCCATTGAAGACTCAGAGCACACACATCCCTCACCTAGTACCACAACGAATCAAGTTTTTTGAAATATTTTCTTTGTTAGAAGTGATGAGCTGTTGAAACCAAATCATATTTTAAGCGTCTCTCTTATGGTTAGCTGAACACGTCAAGAAGTCTTTGTGGGTTTTGTGAAGTGCGCATCTGGCAATGAATTGTTCTACTCGTTCTTCGTCGATTGAACCTAATTGTTGGATATAATTTTTAATCCGTAAAACAGACACGAGATCCTCTAAACTAACACCTTCCTTTTTACAATGGATGGCCAACTCCGTAACAGACTCGTAATCCGAACCCTGCACCCTTTTTTCCATTCGTCTATAATATTACTTACCCGTACCAGTCCCAATGTCATTATCGGCTGCAATCCTATCTCTGCTAACACCCTGCAGATACTGGACTATCACCTGTTTGCTAATTACCGGGTCTATTGCTGCGGACATGGTTTAATTGAATGAAGATCAGAGCTAAATAACTTGCGCTAAAGCTAGACCGTCATATACGTTAAATTACATACAATATCTCGTCAAAGAGAGCCGTCAAATGTTCATTGGACAGGCATAAATCGTGCTCATTTGGGCTCTTGTCCAAATGATGGTTTTACAAGAAATTGGAATGCCGCTCCAATTAAAACCGTTGTAAGGATCGCCGTATTCATTTTCATACCGGCCATCTAACACAGGTCTCATATTAAATGTACCCATTCATAAGCCAGAAGTGTTCTTCCTGTGAACACTTTTATATGGAAGACAAGCATGAGAATTACTCGGGCCGGCATGAATTGCCTATCCACAGCTATACCGTGGATACTGATACCATGAGTACTTCAAATACTACTAGATGTTCCAACAATGAATTAAAGAAGAGGTTGTCTATTTACACACGAAATAAAATATGATCCTCCGTGCAGAATTTAAGTGTCAAATAGGATCTGCCTATTAAATAATAGTTCACCTAGATTCCATTTTAAATGAAATCGCGATTTAGTTAAATGACCATTGATATTTCTACCATGCTTGAGTAATTCTTCATTTCTTTGAATCTCAATACGCTCTAATCTATCAATGAACGTAGTACCATCTGAAGCCATATACAAATCATAACTAATTATATGGTCTTTATTATGATGTAGAATAAGTATGAATGGATTGAATTCCTTATGCAATTGGCGTTTTCCCACATGCTTTGACTTCTGAAGATCGCTCAGCAATTCAAAAATTATCCCAAAGTATGAAATCGCATTCTTAAGAAAAGTTTTCAATTCGGATATCTCTTTTTGATATATTCCATAGGAATCATCAATCCATCCTAGATAATAATTGCCAATCTCTATCTTGGGTTTTTCATAATTCTTAGGTATAAGGTGTTCTTTTACTACGGATTCTGGAATTTGCAAGAATTTCGTGATCTTCTATCAAGTACATAAACGCTGGGTTTAGAAGTGAATTACGCCAACTCACGTAAATATTCCTTCTTGGCTATCTTTCTACGTTCTGGTCTATTGTGGATCCTCAAAGGAATCATCTTTCCAAATGTTGTAATCCATAACAGCGAGTCGGCGTCCGGTGACATGTATCATTGTTATTCTGTGTATCCGTCGCTGTTATGCTGACGCCCGATGAAAAGACATCATATTTGAGACAGGAACTAGAAACAAAAAGAGGAGTTTGATTATACCTCTCTGTTCATAAATATTAGCGGTTCGTTGGGAATGCTTTTGTTACAGCACCAGTGTTTCCAAAGATTTGTAGAAAGCCATTTTGGGAAGTAAAGTACAATGCTAGTACTCTATAAGTGTCTGTGCTTTGAATTTGTCCCCAGGAAAGGCCATGACCATCGAGCGTTACCCTAAACGGTGTATCGGCTCCAGATGGATTTTTAGAATCCAATAGATATCGTGGTATTTGTATAGTAAGTAATCCCGGCGCTGATTGGTGTTGTGTTGGAGCTAGGATAATGTCAAGACTAGTTCTAGGTTGATCTGGTGCAATTGTAATAAGTTGCCCCAAATTGATGCTATATGGTATTGTAATATTTGGACAGCCAGTGCACCATGTACGAGGAGGATTCATGGGATAATGGTTAGTATATCCTGTTGCAACTAGACTCCTCGCAGCATTCTGTTGTGAAGGAGTGAGTTGAGCACTCGCAGCCTGGTCAGAGATAATTGTCGTGCCGATAGCAGCGAGTAAAGGTAATGCCAGAAGTCCCATCACACTTACCTTCGAGTGGCTGGAACATATTTTGTTTTTGACCATTTTAAGAATAACGCGAACATCTTGTATTTAAAGGCCTGGATTAGTGCCCTTGATCTTAGATGTAATAATTTGTATCTATCTTTTAATGGGTTATACCTATATTATAAAGACGCTATCCCCCTAAAAAATCGACTCAAACTGTGCAGCAGTAAATAAAGGTACCTTTACCAGGGAAAATCAAGAGTCAATATACCTGTACCTATTCGAATTTTTCTAATCCTGCTGGCTTAGTAGAAACCAGTCTCTTTTTCTGATAATCCCGTCAAAGCTTTGTAAGAGCATAATACAATATATCTATTGAGAGAGTCGAGGTATGTAAGATTAGCTAATACCATGTTACGTGTATTGCGATATGCTAGAATACCTTACCGTTTGGAGCAACTACCCACCAACCCAACCGAATAAATCCTTTTCTGCAGGATAATGTATACTGAAATTTGTCCAACTTCCCTGCGAGGCCATTCTAAGCCATCGTCATGCGGATCTCTCATATACTATATTGTGCATAATATAATGTTCATAATCTCTATCATTCTTGTGAACATGGGCGTCCCGCGCAGCGGCGTCCATCATCCAAACATGGCGTTATCTGAATATTGGCCTTAAATATCAGTATCTATAATGTTTACATTAAATTCTGCT
>JBAVTY010000641.1:0-2350 GCA_049696495.1 Candidatus Nitrosopolaris sp. | reverse complement strand
AAAAACTGGCGATCCGATTTGACCTTGTCTTGTGAAATACAGAAGCCTCACCGGCGCTATAACAATTATTGCTTTTGTATAGAATAAACATTTCAGTCGCATTTTCTAGCGACATTGCTCATGATGACCTAATGTACATGTTTATAATTCGGAAAGATGTCGCAGCGTTAAGATATTTTACAATTAAGTCAACTTGAAACCTTAGAGGCCTCTGAAATTCGAAAAAGACTCAGTGAATTGAAATCTAATGATTTATGGTAACTATATATCTATTCTAACTACAATACACTGTCATTATAGGGCTAGTGTAATAATGAAGTTCATATTTTTAGTGTTTAATGCACTTACAAAAAGTTATTGTACAAGAACAGTCTTTACAGCCCTTATAAGATCATCAAGTGCAACAGGCTTTTTTATAATATCATTTGTGGTCTTTACATCAGGCAATATACTAATAAGCTCTGGTACTGCATCTAAAGCAGATACGAAGAGTATCTTGATATTTCTATTAATTGCCTTCAATCTATAATACAACTGCAATCCGTTGAGGCCAGGCATTCTTATATCTAAAATGGCCAAATTATAATGAGAGGGATTTACATTGACAAAGTGTGTGAACGCTTCCATAGGGTCTACAAACGCTTCAACATTATAGCCTTCAGAAGATAAGCCTTCTTTGAAAGTGTAGAGGATATCTTTTTCGTCATCAATTAACAAAATATTGGTGGGAGAAGGTTCTTGTTGTTCTTGCCAGTCATGCTCGCTAAAAGAAGTAATATGATTATTCCTTTGCAAAGAATATAGAGGATAATTGTTAAATTCGTGTTCCAGTGTTACTATCTCCTCGAAATGATAACAATATTCCTCAAGAGAAGAAAGCAAAGATAAGGATCGTATAATCTTATATAGACCGTGTCCTATTGCTGTCCCGTTCGATAATGCCTTAGAGTTTATCTTTGAACACATATTCATAATCGGGCCGAACAAATCATCACTTTGGGAAGTAGCTGACCTGGCGACTTCTACTCTACCATAATCAGCACTAATTCTGTAGCTGAGGGAGGGCAATCCTTCCTCATGCAACCTTTGATTAATTGTATTACGGGCTTCAATCATTGTTATGAAGCATCCAAGCGCATCATTAAATGCAGATTTGTTAGAAGTGTCAGATGTTCTAGGGTAACAGAGTATTAAACAGTCACCAACATTTTTTATTATTTTAGCTCCAAAGTTCCTGCCTATTGCGGCCATTGTATTAAGAAAAATCTCGTAGTATTTTCTGATCTTTTCTGGATTATTAATACTAGAAGTAACCCTTGTAGAATCGACTATATCAACAAAACAAACACAACAATCTTGTGCTCTAATGAAAGATATTTCGTCTTCTTCTTTCTTAAATTTTGCAGAATTAATGAGTTCAGAAGCAGAATGGATTGGGGCACGAGTGGTGGTTGAAGGTTCATTAGTTGGGATTTTCACAGATTATCGCTATCATCAAAAGATGGTACACATTGTTACCTAGATCTAGGTATTAAGTCTTCTTCCAACCTCGGACTATACGAAATAATTGACAAACAGACGTTAACTCGTTTTCGTTCGGTGTATCCTTACATGACAGGTTGTTCTAATCTAATCATAAGACCATCCGCCTGATATGCTTATACATGGTTTCATGGCGTCCAAAAGATACAAAGTCCGCGGTTACTTCCTCAGCGTCAGTTAATTAATATTGGCTAGACGCAAGCACGTTTATGAATAAGAACTCATCAGGGGATATATGTCTCACGTCTAGCACGTTTTCCTGCACTCAGACTATAGATATCATGTCATATATTCAACGAATGCACTATAATTATTCATAACATCATTGGGTGGATTGCTATAAAATCGATTATTTATGAATAATAATAAGATGCAGAAAATATTATTACATAGTCGAGTCATTCTTTATTTGATTTTATTATTCTTATTATTATTGCATTCTCGATATTTATACGAATCAGAGTAAGAAATCTCGGCCTGTTGAAGATAATATATGGTCGACCTAACTTTTCTGCGCGAATAATTTTTTGGACCCATAGTTTCTGTAAGTGTGGGTTTAGCAGAATTTGATGCTTTTATCAGTAAAATACAACAAATAGGAAAAGCTAGCTTAGAAAGTTATGAAAACAAGAAGCTTTATATGAAGTTTGAAAGCGTGCTCGACGAAATATTATCTAAATATTTTTCGCTCATATTCTTAGAATGTTTCAGCCAAGCTTAAAGCTGACTTATTCATTATACCTATGTGTTCAATCTTGTTGCATTTCTTGCTGATGAAAGACGGTGCGCTAATTTACTGAGAAAAATC
>JBAVTY010000640.1:0-3798 GCA_049696495.1 Candidatus Nitrosopolaris sp. | reverse complement strand
AACATAGAATTGAAACAAAAATAATAAAGGAGGTTACGCTTTTTGCCTTTCACGTCTATTTCGTAGCGTTGGCGATTTTACCGGCCATTGTGGGATTGGATGCACCTGCAAACGAAGTTTTGTTGATTGCAATAGTCATATTACCCACAGTTTTACTCATGTTTGACGTTTTGTTCTGAGCCAATGCGAATCCGGAGAGATTAGCGGTTATTACAACAACTGATATAGCAACTATTACGGGGGCTATAATTCCGAATGCTATACTTTTTGAGCCTATCATCACAAATGCGATGGATATTATATTATATAAGAACTTGAGATTCATTTGGCTCAGAACTCGCCGAATATCATAATACGATTGGTCAGTCTGTGGATATTGTATGCTATACATCTGAATGATAATTCTTAGAATTCATACAGGGTAGGGAAATTCATATGGTGATTTGAAATATTGTCTTATATTGATACATTGATGCTTATACCAGTACAAAACTTGCGATATCGGTAGGCCGATTTTCGGTAACCTTAATCATCAAATGTCTTCCTTTCCAAGCGCTCTTAGATCAACCTTGTCGTTTAGTGGTCTAAAGATTTTATTGGCAGTGTTAATTCTGTCCCGTCAAGAATATTACAGGAAAAGTACAGTCAGACATCACCTATCTAGGTTCGTACCGGTAACGTTATAACATCAATAACATGCATATTGACATCCATATAGTTAGCTGCATTATCGATTGCAGTCTTCCGCTGCATTGGGATATCCAGGTTTACGTGGGTGTTTTAGCACGATATGACGTTGATATTCGCCTTCTAAGTTCGATTTAAATTTGGTGCAATATGGACAAATGAACAACTGTTCTAGTCTATTGCTTTCTCCTTTATCATTGCTATCAAGACCGATTGAAAGCACTGACATTGAAGAATTTGCTGCAATAACTAATGGTTTTTTTGTATTATTTACATCATCACTTTCAAACGGGGACGGTGGGGACGGTGGGGACGCTTCTAGTGGATGCGTGAGGCTGTTTTCTGGCTTAATTGCAGCCTCAGTATCTCGTATTTCCTTAACAATTTGACCGTCATCTATATCATTGGTACGCTCATCCATACCCTCCAAAACCGTCCCCAGCATCCCCTGTGTCCCCATTTTATCTTCCAGAAGAATTGAATCAAAACTATCTGGACCAGACGATATCTCAATTAGGGTATTAGTGTCTGTGAGGATTTGTTGTTTTAAAAATAACTGAATTGGATCTACAGTATGGGCCACTCTTAAGGCTTCAGAAGATTCAGGTTCTTGCGTAATTGATTGTCAATGACTACACGCTTCTCGCGCTTCTTCTTTAATATCATATGCGGCCTTTTTCTTTAATATCATATTCTTTGAATGGTGTTTTAGAAATTAGGTTGATGCCAGGTATGGGTTATTTTGCTATATGTACAGATACAGAGAATAATGGCTTGGTATTTTTGAAGCGGATAGTACTGATTTCTACTCCAGTAGCAAGTGAAATTGCCCGGATAGCCATTTTTTGTGCCGAGCCCAGTTCCACTCCTTCATAATCGGGACGTAGCTTGCCCTGGATAAGGTAAACTACTCTGTCAATAATATCGGTCGGAGTTTTTCTTAAGAGAGAAACAAGGTAATCCGTAAGAGCAAGCCTACTCGAGGTTTTCTCCATTTCTTCAAATGTGTCTACGAGCGTTGAAAACTCCAACTTACTTATTATCAATAGGGTAAATTGGATATACGATTTAAAGTGTTCAGCACTCGATGCTATTCTTTCAAGATATTTTCTTAACCTAATTAAGATACATAACTTAATTATAGCTGCGTTTCTACCACCGATACTCAATACTAAGAGACATTTATCATTAGGAAGACGACGAGTGGATTTGTAGAAAATGCAAAGATAAGAAAGATGTAAGATAGGTCAAGTCTCCGGACAACCTTCCAACCTGTTTTGCTACTCCAACAGAAATTTAGAGAATTTCCGTTCCATTCTAAATTGAATATTATCGATTCCTGAATTATCTTCGAACCCTGTTATTGAATTTGCCAATAACCTATCTAATCGCCCCTAATTGTTATTCATTCTGTAATACCTACATTATACACGTGTATAACCGGCTTGGTATGAGAAGCCCGGCACATTTATAGCTGGCATTATACATTGTATTATACATGAACAGGAAGAGCCGAGAATTGAAAAGGCGCCCGACACGTCATATCTTAGAGATATGATAACTTTTGCACGTAAAAATACTGTCCTATGCATCTTCTGGAATCTCCTAGCTATAGTCAAGCTCACGAATACAGTTTTCTCTATTTAATTCATCCATGTCATTACATTAGACCATCCTAAGAATAGTATAGCATTAAATAACAAGGGATGGTCCCTTAATAGTTTAGGAAATTATAAAGAAGCTATAACATATCTCAATAAAACCTTGACCATAGATCGTAATTATAAACTTGCATTAAATAACAAGGCCTGGGCTCCAAAACAATTACATATGTAAAAGAATTTGCATTAATTCTAAAACAGCTAGCGATATATTGCCAGATTACACACACTACTTGACAATTTTGAGGATGGTCACAGAGTAACTTCTATTAGTCTAGCACCAACTTCGTTAACCATGTAAAAATCATTAGATATTTGAATTATGTCTCCTGCAGATATTCTGCTATGACTTCTCTTTTCCTTTACTGCTATTCCAAAGGGTCTTTCTTCCTCTCTAAACTTTAGCCACACTCTGCCTACATTAAGAATATTTTTGAACTCGCATTCCCAAACTAACTCGTAAATAGTATTTAATGCCTGTCCGCTAATTTTATTACCTTTAAGAATAACTTGAGGATCGATCTCTCTGCAGAAGTAAACTCTTACTTTCATATGTTGATTGATTACTGGTATGAAGTTTGCAATTACTAAAGCAGCACTATTGCCTTCGCCACCATAAGCAACAGCCTTCGTAGGATTTCACTAAAATACAGCGAAATATATTCTAACCTAGCGGAGGGATGTGAATCAAATTTGACCCGATTTTACGGCTCAACAAGCGAGTAATATCCTCGACTTATGACAAATTCTGGTTCTTGCCTGTTTTTCATGTCCTTCATTTTTAAAAGGAAGACTAGTGACTCGTAAAACGTAATGAGTCTCTTCCAGGATGAAGACGTACTTACCAAAGAAATTGAACCATGGAAAGGGTTTGCAGATGGATTTTCCTCTGATGAAGACAGGAAAGTCTTCATGAAAATGCTTAACAATTGTTACAAATACGCAAAAGCATATTTTAAGCATAGCAGCAAGGGGCTTTGCGTATGTACGCCAGCTTTTGATAGTTAAAAATTGTTAGCTAAATACAGGTGAGTTGCCGCCATAAGTTGTCAAGGCCATGCCTCATAACTCAGCATCATCACACGCTTAATCCAATTCTGACCTTATTCGTTTAACCAAATAATCCATACTGACTGGCTTTCTGATAATGCATCCTAAGCTTATTGGATATATCTCTCTTAATGCTTCAAGGTTTATTTCTGCTGCACAAGACATAAAACAAACTTTGGCATTAATATCGATAGCCACTATCTTTTCACATAATTCAAATCCATTAATATGCGGCATATTAATGTCAATCAAAAGAAGATCATAGAAATTTGGTTTGAATTCTGATAATGTTGCGACAGGATTATTTGAGGTATGTACTTCGATTCTTTTGTTAGCATCGTTATAGTTGTTGCTATCTTCTATTCCAACGATTATTTCATTCATCAGTTTAGACTCCAAC